>JANMSL010000667.1:0-4045 GCA_031389245.1 Lysobacterales bacterium
CCTGTGGGTTTGAATAGGTCCGAGTCTAGCGACGGTAACCTGTACCAACGCCCGAAAAGGCCAGATTTGCGCTCAAAAAAGTGTTTCAAACCCGGCCGTGGACTTGTTGTTACTGCGCACGATGGCGACAATGGTCGCTTACCGCCCCGGGTATACGACGCTGACCGCGGCTCCAATCGCGTTGCGCCCGTCTCACCTCGTGCTCTCAAACTTCCCTTTCCGTCACTCAGGATGCCCCATGCCCACTCGCCGCGACCTAGCCAATGCCATCCGCGCCCTGTCGATGGATGCCGTCGAAGCCGCCAAATCCGGTCACCCGGGCATGCCGATGGGCATGGCAGACATTGCCGAAGTGTTGTGGAACGATTTCATGCGGCACAACCCGGCCAATCCCGGCTTTCTCAATCGCGACCGTTTCGTGCTCAGCAACGGCCATGGTTCGATGCTGCTGTATTCGCTTCTGCACCTGACCGGCTACGACTTTCCGATCGACCAGCTCAAGCGCTTCCGTCAATGGCATTCGAAAACGGCAGGGCATCCAGAGCGTTCCGAGCATCCCGCCATCGAGACCACGACCGGGCCGCTCGGGCAGGGTCTGGCCAACGCAGTGGGCATGGCGCTTGCCGAGAAATTGCTGGCTGCGCGCTTCAATCGCGAGGGTTTTGAGCTGGTCGATCACTACACCTATGTGTGTGTGGGCGACGGCTGCCTGATGGAAGGCATATCGCATGAAGTGAGTTCGCTGGCCGGCACGCTCAAGCTCGGCAAACTCATTGTCTTGTACGACGACAACAATATTTCCATCGATGGTCAGGTGGGCGGCTGGTTTACCGACGACACGCACAAGCGCTTCGAGGCCTATGGATGGGAAGTAATCCCGGATGTCGATGGGCATAATTCCGAAGCGGTGAAAGCGGCACTGGTGTCTGCGGCGATTGATCCGTACAAGCCGACGCTGATTTGCTGCAAAACCGTGATCGGCTTCGGCTCACCCAACAAGGCGGGCAAGGAATCGGCGCACGGTGCGGCTCTGGGCAAGGACGAAGTGGCGGCTGCACGTGTGCAACTGGGCTGGCCACACGCGCCGTTCGAAGTGCCCGCTGATATCTACGCCGGCTGGAACGCGCGCGAGCGCGGCGCTGCCTGGCAATCGGAGTGGGACGCACTGTGGGCCAAGTACCAGATCGCCCATCCCGAGCTTGCCGCCGAGTTCGAGCGGCGTACGCGCAGCGAACTGCCTGCGGATTTTTCTGCAGCGGCACTGGCTTATGCGCGCAAATTGCAGCTCGACGGGCCGGTCGTTGCGTCGCGCAAGGCATCACAGATGGCGCTGGATGCTTTTGCGCCGCTGCTGCCCGAGCTGATTGGCGGCAGCGCCGACCTTGCTCACTCCAATCTGACCTTGTGGAAAGGATCCAAGAACGTCAATGTCGATGCCGGCAACGGCAACTACATCTACTACGGCGTGCGCGAATTCGGCATGACCGCGATCAGCAACGGGCTGGCGTTGCACGGTGGTTTCATTCCGTACGACGCTACGTTTCTGGTGTTCAGCGATTACGCGCGCAATGCAGTGCGCATGGGCGCGCTGATTCCGGCGCAGGCCATCCATGTCTATACACACGACTCGATTGGCCTCGGTGAAGACGGCCCGACGCACCAGCCGATCGAACACCTCGCCGCGCTGCGCTACATCCCCAACAACCCGGTGTGGCGCCCCTGCGACGCGGTGGAATCAGCCATGTCATGGAAACACGCGATCGAGCGCGGCAACGGCCCCAGCTGTCTGATTTTCAGCCGCCAGAATCTCGCTCACCAGCAGCGCAGCGATCAGCAAGTGCAGGACATCGCACGCGGCGGCTATGTGCTGCTCGATCCGCTCAACGCCAAAGTCGAAATCATCCTGATCGCAACGGGTGCCGAGGTCGGCATCACCATGGAAGCTGCCCAGCGCCTCGATAGCGAAGGCGTTGCAGTGCGCGTGGTGTCGATGCCGTGCACGCAGATCTTCGATCAGCAATCGATCGAATGGCGCGAAGGTGTGCTGCCATCCTGGTGTCGGAAACGCGTTGCGGTCGAAGCCGGCGTCAGCGATTTCTGGCGCAAGTATGTGGGTCTTGATGGCGCCGTCATTGGCATCGATCACTTCGGTGCGTCGGCACCCGCCGAGCGATTGTTCGCCGAGTTTGGCTTCACCGCCGAGCACGTCTATCAAGCTGCCAAAGCGCAGCTGCGCTAACAGAGGCTGAGGGAACCACCGTAGGAGCGCACCTGGGCGCGATGGTTGACGACTCCGCGGCGCCTGTCGCGGCCAGGTCCGCTCCTACATTCCGGTAACCGTTTATCTGGACTTCTCCGGCTGAACCCCCGAATCAATCAGTGCTCACGAAGCTCCCGCCCATTGGCCGTGGTGGGTCCGCGCTGCGCGCGGACGCTCGACTCTCCCGGCTGTGGTGGGTCCGCGCTGCGCGCGGACGCTCTCACTCGCAGAATCACTTCACCCTCCCATGCCCAAGCCACACCCTGCCGCAAATCCCTTTCTGTTATCCCATACTCCGATAATCTCCCGAGCAAGTGCCTCGCGGATTCAATCCGCTCCGACACCCGCTGTGCGCGCCCCCGCAATCCCACCCGGAACACCCCATGCCCTCGATCAACTTCGATCTCCTCAAGCACTGGTTCGAGCAGCTGGCCGATCTCTCCGACGCCGATCGTCTGACCTTCCTGCGCGAGACCGAGGGTATCGACGAAGACACCCGCAAACACCTGCTGCAATTGCTGAGCGCTGACGATCGGCTTATCGGCCACACCGCGCGCCCGGCCATCCACATCGCGCGCCCGCAACCGCTCGATGCGGCGATGATCGGTCAGCGCATCGGGGCCTATGTGCTCGACCGCTTGCTCGGGCGTGGTGGCATGGGCAGCGTGTTTCTCGCGCACCGCGCCGATGGCAGCATGGAGCAGCAAGTCGCGATCAAGATCGTGCGCCCGGAAGTGCTGGACGAATACACCATCGCGCGCTTCCACCTCGAACGTCAGGTATTGGCGCTGCTCAAACATCCGCACATCGCCACGCTGCTCGACGCCGGTGCGCTTGAAGATGGCAGCCCCTATGTGGTGATGGAATACATCCAAGGCGAAGCAATCACCACATATGCCGACGCGCACGCATTGGACATCCGCCAACGCCTGCAGCTGTTCCTCAAGGTCTGCGACGCCGTCGCCTTCGCCCACCGCAACCTGATCGTGCACCGTGATCTGAAACCCGGCAACGTGCTGGTGACCGACGATGGCCAGCCCAAGCTTCTGGACTTTGGCATCGCCAAACCCCTGATCGGTGCCATCGGCGCCATCGATGTGCAGGACACCGCCGCCGCGCAGCGCTTCTTCTCGCCGCATAACGCCGCCCCCGAACAATTGCGCAACGAACCGATCACCCCCGCCTGCGATGTGTATGGACTGGGTGTGCTGCTGTACGAATTGCTCACCGGCAGCAAGCCGCTGGATCTGAGCGACCTCACCCCCGGCGAGATGGAACACAAAGTCCTCACCGAAGATCCCAAACCCCCCAGCCAACGTACGAACGCACCCGGGCGCGACAAACCCACGGCAACCCCCGATCGCGACCTCGACGCCATCACCCTCAAATGCCTGCGCAAACGCGCCGCTGATCGCTACCCCAGCGTCGAACAACTCAGCGCCGATCTCCACGCGCATCTCGAAGGCTTTCCGGTCGCCGCAAGACGCGGCGGTCGCTGGTACCGCACGCGCCGCTTCATCGGCCGCCACCGCCTCGCCGTCGCCGCATCCGCCGCCGTGCTGATCGTCACTGTGTTCGGCGCCCTCACCTGGCTACGCCAGTACCGCGCCACCATCGAACAACAATCCCGCGCCGACCAGATGACCGCATTGATCATGGAAGCCATCGAAGCCGCCGACCCCGGCGGTGGCAATGCCAAGGACATGAAGGTGCGGGATTTGTTTGATCGGATTGTGGAGAAGACATTGGCTCAGGCCGAGTACAAAAATATCCGTCATGCGGGTT
>JANMSL010000688.1:0-1930 GCA_031389245.1 Lysobacterales bacterium
CTATTTCTGGGGAGTCGCCAGTACCTTGCTGACGGCGTTCGGGGCAACGCCCGACGCCACGCAGAAAAGTGATTCGACATTTCTGGCCAGCATCACCCCGGATGGTCGGGTGCATATCACCTTCATACGGTCTGCTCTGTCGACGACCGCAGGTACCGGAGTCGCCAGTGCCCGAGACGGACACACGCGGTTTGTGATGCAGATGTCGTCGGGACCCGCCAGTTCGATGGTGGTGCATTGGGCGCAGATGCTTCAGGTCGCGCCTGATGACTCTGCTTGGGTCTCGCTGCCAGGCGCCGGCGTATCGGTGCCGACAATGGTCGATGACATTGATCCACCGCAGCCGGCTGCGCTGGGCGTCCGATAGAAACAGGAGCGCCGTTCGATGAACCGTGGGATGCGGCGAGCACCGCGCAACGCATCGATGTCCATCGTGAGCGGTCGGCAGTAGCTCAGCCCCTGTGCATTACCAAGTCACGCCCGGCCCCCGAACAACGTGGCGACTGCGGCGCACTCATCTGCGGACAGCTCGAACTCGAAGATTGCGAGGTCTTCGCGCATGTGGGCTTCCGAGCGCGTGCCGGTGAGCGGCACGATGCCTTGCTGGGTGAGTGCGCGAAACAGGATCTGCGCGGGCGTACGTTGATACTTCGCGGCGAGCGCCTGAATGCTGCGGTGTGCGAGTACTTGCGGGTTCGCGGTCAGGGTCCAGAAGCTCTGGTAGACGATGCCCTGGTCGCGGCAGAAGGCGCGGATTTCGCGGTCGTAGCCAGTTTCGGCGTGGAAACGGTTCTGAACTATCGAAGGCTTGATGCGGGCGCTGCGATGCAATTGTTCGAGCGCCGCGGGCTGATAGCAGTTGCTGATGCCGATCCGACGTGCGCCGCCCTGCTCCACGATCAACTCCATCGCCTGCCATACCTCGACTTGGTGCGCGACATTGCGCAATGGCGAATGCAACACCAGCGCATCGAGGTAGTCGGTGCGCAGATTGCGCAACGAGGCGGCGAATGATTGTGCAACCTGATCCGCAAGACTTGCCTTGGATTCGTACGGAATGCGCGCCGGGTCCTGCCCATCGAGCGGCGTGAACTTGGATTGCAAATAAAGCCGGTCGCGCGTCAGCACCGCGCTCTGGCCGACCGTGCCCAGGCAGGCGGCGATGCCCGCGCCGGTGCCAGGCTCGTCGTAGTGCTTGGGTTGGCAGGCCGTGTCGATGCCGCGAAATCCCAGGCGCAGGGCGATCTCAACCAACGCGGCAGTGGCGTCCTTCTTCCAGGCGGTGCCGTACAGAATGGGCGGGATGGATGCAGGCGGCGCGGAAATGGTGCTGTCGATTGTGCTCATGTTCGTGGCGGACATGCGCTGAAAAACGGCGTTCGCTTGCTTACCGAATAGTGAGTGGCATGCTGCGCATTGAAACGCAACGCACCGGCAAATTCACGCTGGCAGATCGTCTTGGTGTGCCACCCAAACTCGGGGCGTCGTTGAAAACGCCCCGAGTTGGACAAGTTAAAGCGCGGCGTCCTTTAGCTTTTTAAGCGGACGGACTTTGACTTTGGTGGTCGCCGGCTTGGCTGCGAACCATTGTTCTTCCTTGGTGAACGGGTTGATGCCTTTGCGCTTGGGCTTGGCCGCCACCTTCACCGAGGTCACTTTGAGAAGGCCAGGCAAAACAAATTCACCTACGCCTTTCTTGGACACCGAGGCAATAGCGGCCTCTTCGAGGCTCGCCAGCACCGCTTTGACATCCTTTGAAGCGACGCCAGAACTCTCGACGATGAAGTTCACCAAGCTCGTCTTGTTCAACACTTCCTTAATCGGCTTCGTGGCCTTTGGAGCCTTTGCTGCCGGGGCATTTTTGATTGCCATTGTTCACTCCGTTCCTGCCTGTTTGGCCCAGTCACGATAGCAACTTTCGCGCAAGACG
>JANMSL010000690.1:0-3770 GCA_031389245.1 Lysobacterales bacterium
GCCCAGCTCTACGAGGAAGTTGATACGCTGGCCAGCGCCGCCGATCGGGTTGGATTGCAGGCAATCGCCGATGCTGCGATTGAACTGACGGTGTACCTGAGTTCACTGGTGGAGTCGGGCACCCAGGCAAGCTTCGCCCAGCGCGAGCAGGCGACCCAGTTGGCGCAGATCCTTGCTCGAAGCTGCGGTACCACGACAGGTGTGACTGCGGACGTGCCGGCAATCGCGCCCGTAGCGCGTGCCGAACGCAAGCACCGAGTCGTGCTCTACGTTTACCCCGATGGCTATGAATTGCCAGGTCTGGCACAGCAGCTCGGGCACGAACGTTATGTGGTGCGCAGCCTCAGCGAGGCCAACCGCGCGTTGGCCGAAGCACGCGCCAATCCGCCCGATGCGCTGATCATCGATATAGCGATGGTCAGCCTGCTCGGCAACTTGCTGGACACCGCGGAACGCGCCACCGGTGGCGAGCGACGGCGGCCCCTGTCGCTGGTTTTGAACGATAGTGGCGACGTGAGGCAGCGCTTGTTCGCGCAACGCGCTGGCGCTGATGCAGTCCTCGAGGGCAGCGACGCCGAACGGGTTGTGCAGCGTCTGACCGAATTGTTTGTGGCGCAGCGCCGCGAAGACGCGCGCATCTTGATCGTCGACGATGATCGCGACATGGCGATGTTTTGCGAGACCGTGCTCGGCTACAAGGGCATGACAACGCATGTCGCGCACAATGCACGCGCGGCACTGGATGCACTGCAGGAGTTCAAGCCGGATCTGGTTCTGCTTGACCTGTACATGCCCGACATGAATGGCATTGAAGTAGCGCAACTGATCCGTGAGCGTCCGGACATGGCCCTGGTTCCGATCATTTTCATGTCGGGCGAAGAGAGTCTGGACAAGCGCTTCGACGCGATTCGCATGGGCGGCGATGATTTCCTGGAGAAGCCGGTCAAGCCGCGACATCTGATTGCATCGGTGAGCTCGCGCGTCAGTCGCGCCAGGCTACTGGCCTCGCACCATGGCGCCGCGGTGAATCGCGCGCCGATCGGCTCCGGCCGTCTGGATCGCGCAACACTGGTGCATGAGATCGAACGCAGCCGGCGCGGTGAGTTGGGCGAATGCGTGGGGCTGCTGATGCTGGTCGTAGATGACGTGCCAACTTTGGCGCGGCGGCTCGGATTTGTGCGCACCGGCGACCTGGCACAGCAGATCATCTCGGTGCTGGCATTGGAGCCAGCATTCAAAGCCGGCATTTGTGCACTGGGTGAGTTTTCGTTTCTGGCCCTGTTGCCGGTGTCCTCACCCGGGACCTTGCGCGTCGCAAGCGAGAACGTGCGTACCCGCTTGCAAGGACGCGGTTGGCTGGCGGCTGACGCGCCGGTCACGGTCAGCTTTACCTTGGGCATCGCCCGCGTCGATGAAGGCAGCGCGTCCATCGACGATGTGCTTGCACAGCTCAGCGCTGTGGTGCACACGCTGCAGGAACAAGGCGGCGGCCGCAGTCAACAGATCGATTACGAATTAGCGGAGACGCGGCAAGAGGTTCCGGAACAAAAGCTTGCGCGGGCGATTCTCAAGCGCCCGTTGCACGGCGAAACCGCGCGTCTTTCGTTCCGCGCGCTGGTGCCCATGCGTGGCCAGCATTCTGGCCAATTTCTGGTGAAGCTCTCGCTGGTGGTGCCGCGCGCGAATGCGGCGACGATTATCGAGGTCGGGCATTTCGCCCCGATTGCACGCGAACTGAACGTGATCAAGAGCATCGATCGCTGGCTTCTGCATACCGCCGGTGGTCGCGCTGTTCAGCACATCGCAGATCACGGGGATACACGACTTTTTCTTCCGTTGTCGCCGGAGAGTCTGGCCGAGCCGGCATTTGCGGACTGGCTGTTGGCCGAACTCAAGAGCTTGAGTATCGATGCTGACGCGATTGCATTGCTAGTAGACGCATCGACAATGGCACAGGACGTCGCCAAAGCCAGCCGCTTGATCGATCAATTGCAGTCGACGGGTGCGCGCGTCTGCGTCAGCGGCTTCAGTGATGGCGGCCGCGACCAGATGCGGCTGTCGCATCTGCCCAGCACCTACGCCAATCTGATCTCAATGACCCCGCCAACCACCGCGGCGGCTGCTGAGTGGCCAGAGCTGCGTCGCAAACTGATCCACGAATCGCTGCGGCACGGCAAGATCGTCATCGTGGAGAACGTCGATGAGCCGAACGCCCTGGGCGAGTTGTTCCGCGAAAATGTGCACTATGTGGTGGGCGATGGGGTCGGCCAGTGGTCTACCGACATGACCGTCAGTGAATTCAGGCTGGGGTGAGGCGAGCGGTGCTCAGCACGCGGTGGTGATGGCGCACGTGATCATCAATGAAGGTCTGGACGAACCAGTAATAGTGATCGTAACCGGCGTGACGGCGCAGCATCAGCGATTGCCCGGCCGCGGCACACGCCTGCTCGAAGCGCTCGGGCTGCAACTGGGTTTCCAGATACTTGTCACTCATGCCCTGGTCGATCAGGATGGTGCCAGGATGTCGTTGGCGCTTGACCAGGGTACAGGCGTCGTAGTCGGCCCAGTGCGCTCGATCACTGCCCAGGTAGCGGGTGAATGCCTTGATGCCCCAGGGGACGCTCGATGGCGAGACGATGGGCGAAAATGCCGACACCGATCGGAATCGATCCGGATGGGTAAGCGCCAGCGTCAACGCGCCGTGTCCGCCCATGGAATGGCCACAGATGCCACTGCGTGAAATATCTGCGGCGAAATTCGAAGCGACAATGACGGGTAGTTCATTGACGACATACTCGCGCATGCGAAAGCGGGTTGCGAACGCAGGTTCGGTTGCATCCAGATAGAACCCTGCGCCTTCGCCGAATTCCCAATCACCGGTTGCGTCGGCAATGCCGGTATCGCGCGGACTGGTGTCCATTGCCACCAACATCAGTCCAAGCTCGGCAGCCAGACGCTGCGCTCCGGCTTTGATCATGAAGGTCTCTTCGTTGCAGGTCAGGCCGGCCAGGAAAAACAATACGGGCAGGCGTACTTGTTGAGTCTGCGGTGGCTGAAAGACACTGAACTTCATCGCGCCACCACACGCGGCCGAGCGGTGTCGATAGACACCCTGGATGCCATCAAAACAGCGTTGCTCGGAAAGGGTTTCGATGCTCATGACGGCTCAGTACACCACAACCGAGCGGATCGACTCGCCGCGATGCATCAGATCGAAGCCTTCGTTTATCCGGTCGAGCGGCATGGTGTGCGTGATCAGGTCATCGATATAGATGCGGCCTTCCATGTACCAGTCGACAATCTTCGGTACGTCGGTACGTCCGCGCGCGCCGCCGAAGGCACTGCCACGCCAGTTGCGGCCGGTGACCAATTGGAATGGGCGCGTGCTGATTTCCTGGCCGGCACCGGCCACGCCGATGATGATGCTGGTGCCCCAGCCTTTGTGGCAGCATTCCAGCGCCTGGCGCATGACCTTGGTATTGCCGATGCATTCGAATGAATAGTCAGCGCCGCCGCGAGTCAACGACACCAGATAGGGCACCAAGTCACCTTCGACTTCAGCGGGATTTACGTAGTGCGTCAGGCCGAATTTCTCCGCCAGCACACGCTTGGTGGGATTCAGGTCGACGCCGATGATCATGCGTGCGCCTGCCATGCGTGCGCCCTGGACCACATTCAGGCCGATGCCGCCCAGTCCGAACACGACGACGGTCGAACCTGGCTCGACCTTGGCGGTGTAGATAACAGCCCCAATGCCGGTGGTCACGCCG
>JANMSL010000702.1:0-13423 GCA_031389245.1 Lysobacterales bacterium
CGCGGGTCTTCCAGTTGTTCGGTCGCCGAGACATGGATCGACATGCCCGGAAACGTCGCGTCGAACGATTCGATCAACGGAATCAGGACCTCTGCCGCAAAGAACGGATTGGCACTGATCCGCACCGCCAGCGGTTGCCCATGCTGACGCAGGCGCGTGCAGGCAGTTCGTAGACGCTCGAACGCATCGGCAACATCCACCAGCAGCGCCGTACCTTCAGCGGTGAGCGCGAGACCGCGCGGCTGGCGATGAAAAAGAGACACGCCCAGGTAATGTTCCAGATCGGCAATCTGGTGACTGATCGTGGACGGCGTGACATTGAGAAACGCAGCAGCCACTTTGAAACTGCCGTGACGACCGGCCGCATCAAACGCTCGGAGCAATGCAACCGGTGGCAAGTCCATCGGGCATGCTACGCCTCAGCATTGGGTCTGAACAAGTGCAGCAAGCGCACGAGGTGCGTTTATGTGGCGAGTGATACAGGGTGATCTCATCAGGCTCAAAGCCACGTTCAGACTGCTGCCGGACGGTTGCGGTTGGTTCAGTCGGCATACTTCCCGCGCTGTTGGCTTAAATGGACACACGTTGGACTCGCCCCCGTGCGGACCAGGCGAGCACGAACTCACGCCAGCCGCAGGCGCTTGGCTCAATAGCCAGCCGTCACCTCATTCTTGTGCGCTGCGAAGGCGGCGAGAAGTTCTCCCTGCTCACGCGCAGGCACATTGGCGAAGTTGAGGGAGCGTCCCAATTCGGCCGCGACTTCGTCGAATTCGGCAGGAGAGATTTTAAGATCACGGTGCGCCTGCTCCAGCCCCAACTCAGTTTTTCCGCGCTGGGTCGGCGTGTACTTGAACGGTCCGCCCGTGGCGGAGCAGACCCACAGAGTGCGCATGAACTTGAGGCCAGGTAACCTGCCCAGGTTCTGAGTGTGCCATTTCCTGAGAGCCGGGTTCTTCGATGTCTTTCCCACGATCGGGTTCTCCACAACCGCGTCGCTGAAATGGTCAACGACCGCGGCAATCGCGAAGACGCCGCCAAGCCGTTCGTACAGGCTCTTCTCTGTCTCTGCAGCGGCCTGCAGTGGCAGCGCCAGCGCGAACAGCGCCAAGATTACGATCAATAAATTCTTCATGAAAAGCTCCTCGATCTCGCCGCCAGTTCGGCGTGCAAGAAAGGGTACCGGTGAGGCAATGGCTGGGTTGTTCGGCAGCGTACATAGATCAAAGACAAGCAGGAGTCCAACCCCGCGTCCAGCAGCCGCCGCGCGTTAAGCATCAACCTTGCCTGCGCTGATAAGCGCCGCTTTGTCACGCACCATGTTGCCTGACTGGCCAGTTTCAAGGAGGCTCTTCAGATCGCACAGAACAATCGTGAACCCTTCCGTGGCGTTCATTGCGTGCGAAAACGCATCCGCGCCCTTGAATCCGGTTGCGGTTACCGAGATTCTGGTGCGGCTCTCGTCTCGCAAATTGAATGTGATCTTGACTGCGATACCGTCAGACCACGTAAAAGCAATGGTTTGATTTGCCAGGAACTCAGTTACCGTAACGGTTTCATGAGCGCCGTCAACCATGAACTGCCACTCAACGATGGCGTCTTTGGTGAGTGGCCCGCTTGCACTCTTGAGCCAGAATTTCTCGATGGTGCGTGGCTCCGCGAACGCCTCAAAGACATCCTTCGGCGGTCTGCGGATCAACATTTCCACGTGAACGACAATGCTGCTCATGATCTGCTTCCTGAGTGACTGCGAAATTCTTGATCTGCGGCCTACCGAGGCGGTAGAAAAAGTGGTCCTGATCTTGTTTTGCTTCTGGCAGCGAGCGCAAGGGAGTGGATGATGGCGCAGTACAAGTCTATCGATATGAGCCCACGCTACACGTGTAACAAAGCAGCAAGAATAATGGCCAGCAAGATCACGCCTTCCACGCCATGAATGACAACGCCCAGCCAGAAACTGCGGTAGCGCTGATTCAGGAGCGAGGTGAACAGTGATCCGACAATAAAGAGTGGCACTTCCTCGATCTTGTGAACGTGATAGGTGGCGAACAGCACGCCGTTGGCCGCCCATGCCCAACGGCCGAATACGCCTTCCATGCGTGGCAGCAACACACCACGAAAAAACAACTCCTCACCCAGCAGGTAATTGAACACAGAGCTGATCAGCGCAATGCCGAGGATGTACCACGCGCCGCTGTCGGCAAGCGGGCGCAGTGCCTCAATCTGGATGTACGCAGGTGGTCGCAGAGCCGGCCATTCCGACACCATCCAGTTCTCCAGACCGTCAAACCAGCCGGTCCCTTCCACGGCGAACACATACAACACGATGGGCACGGTGTAGAGATATGCACGCCGCCACCGTACCCGGCGTTGTGGATGAACCGGTGGTTGGATCCAAAGGCGCGACTTCAGCCACTGCCACGACCACACTCTGCATTCCAGTCTCAACACAATGACTGACAAAACAAACTGCCAGACCATGCCGAAAATCATCAGCCACCAGTACAGAATCCCCGGGTGTAGATCGACACGCGGCAGCAACCACGGATGCAACACGAATCGAAACAGTCCCATCGGGATGGTCACCAACATCCACAGAAACAATATTTTCCGAAGCCGGTATGCGGGCGTGTCACGATCCCAATGCATAGTTGCTGCTGCCGCGCTTGACACTGCGCTACTCGAAATGCCTGGCTATCCCGACGAACACCGTGGCGCTGCTTGCTTCCTCCGCCAGAGGACTCTCCTTGGCGTCGCCGATCAGGTTGATGCGGCTCACATTCATCTGTGCATGCCACGCACTCGCGAAGCGATAGTCGAGGCCAACCAGCGCACCGACGTGAACGAAGCCTTCCTCAGGCGTGTATGCACTGAACCGACTCGAGGCTGCCTGCGCATTGGTCACGCCGAACCAGGACTGCATGTATTTCTTGTCGGCCCATCGGGCACCTACTCCGAATGACAATTCGAGTCGGTCCGACAGGTCAATTGACTGACCGATTTCAAGATCTGCGACGAGACCTCCATGTCCGTCATCACCGATCGCCTTGCGAGCAATCAAGGTCACCGGTCCGTAACCGAGGATTGCGCCAGCTTCGGCTGTCGCGTCCAGATCACCCATTCCTTGCAGCCGATCGTCACCAGTGCTGAATAGATCACCGCTTTTTCGGTGGTCCTTTCGGCCAGTGTCGCCGCCTAACAGAATTCCCGCGCGGAACGCATCGTCATCGAGAAAGGTCCACGACAGGCCACGCTCATCCAGCGCGAACGTGCCGATGACTGGGTCGCGATATTCCACTGACAGCATCGGCACCGGCGTCGCGCGTTGATTCGGACTGCCGGGATAGGTGGGTTGATAAGCAGCACCGACGCCGACCAGGCCGCTCCAGCCCGATGCCTTGTTCGGCGCTGCCTCCGCTGCGACGGCCACACATGAGCAGTGGGCGACAATCAGCGCAAGCACACTGAGCGGCGAGACATATCTGTATCTGACAATATTTTTCTGCATGGCAGTCATTCCTGTTGAACCCATTGGAGGCTTTTCATTCTAGGCAGCGCTTGCTTTGGATAGCCTTAGGATGCGTCCTCGTGCCTCGCGCTAACATCCTGTCTATTGCTGGCGGACGAGATGAAATGCACTTGCTTCTGATTGAGGACGACCTGGAACTGGGAGCCGAACTGCAGCGCGCTTTGGGTAGCTTCGGCTTTACCAGTGTGTGGTTGCGGCGTGCGCGGGACGCGCTGGCGCACACTGCCGGGGACGCCGACTCGGCGTTCGCCTGCGCACTGCTCGACCTTGGTTTGCCGGATGGCGAAGGACTCGACATTCTGCGCAGCTGGCGGAACCGGCAGCTCGCGCTGCCCGTCATAGTTCTGACGGCGCGCGACGCATTGGCATCGCGATTGGCGGGACTCGATGCAGGTGCCGACGACTATGTCATCAAGCCGGTCGCTGCGGAGGAACTGGCGTCCCGGATTCGGGCAGTAACCCGTCGTGCCGCCGGTCAGTCCGCCACCGTCTGGAATATCGGCCGGTTGTCGATCGATTCACGCCAACATCAGGTTCGACTCGACGGCGAACCTGTGGCGCTGTCGCCAAAAGAATATTTGGTGGTTACCGAGCTCGCCCGCAACCCCGACACGGTCGTTGCCAAGCATCGGCTGGCACAGGCATTGACGCCGTTCGGCGAGCCGGTGGAACTCAACGCCCTTGAAGTTCATGTGCACAATCTGCGACGCAAGCTCGGCGCAGACACTATCCTCACCGTACGCGGCGTGGGCTATCGGCTGACAACATGACTACGCTATTTGAACCATCGATCGCGCGTCGCCTGTTTTTTGCTGTAGCGATTGCCTGCGCGCTGGTCTGGGCTGGCATCTACCTGCTGGGCCTGTCCCAGGTCTACCGCACGGGCACTGGCGAATTTGATCGGGACATCCTGCATTTGGCGCAGAGTGTCACCTCTGCCGCGAGAGAATCCGTCCGCTCCGCGGAGTTGCGCAGCGAATTATCCGGTATTGACCGTCACCTGCGCGTGGCCAGCGAACTCAACGCCCTGCCGCGCGAGTTTCTTGCATTCAGTGTATGGCGTACCGACGGCACTGTGGTTGCGCGAAGTAGCGAGTCACAGCAGAGCGATCAAGGTGTAAACCACATCGATGGTTTTTCCCAGAGATCCATAAACGGAAGATCGTACCGAACCTTTGGCGCATCGACTGGGCCCTATCGTATTGAAATCACCCAGTCACTGCGCAGTCGCCAGCAGACATTCGATGATGTCATGCTCAGTCGTGATGGGTTTCTGTCACCGATGCTGGTTGGCCTGCCGCTATTGCTGATCCCGGTATTCATTGCGATTCGTAGCGGACTCACGCCGCTTCGTCGACTCGCGGTGGAGCTCGCCACGCGCTCGCCGGACGATCTGCGGCCAATCGATACACCATTTGTCTATGCCGAGTTGGCGCCGGTCACCCAGGAGCTCAATTCGACGCTGCGCAGGTTGCGTGAGTTGCTGGAACGGGAGCGGGAGTTTCTCGCCGATGCAGCCCACGAACTGCGCACACCTCTGGCGCTGATCACCGCGCAGGCCGACACACTGACGCGCGCCAGCGATGCGCTGGAGCGTGAAGCGGCCGGACAACGATTGCGCAACGGTTTGTCGCGGGCATCGCGCGTCGTCAATCAACTTCTCGCGTTGGCTCGTCTGGATGCCAATGCGGAAATGCATCTGCGCACTCTCGATCTGGGCGACACGATTCGCGATGTGCTGGCCGCGCACTCAAGAGAGGCCGAGCAACGCGGAATCGAACTCAGCTATTGCGGACCGGACAAGCTGTCCATTCGCGCACCAGGCGATGCCGTTGAGTCGTTGCTGGCGAACCTCGTCAGCAACAGCATCAGGCACGGACGCAAGGACGGTCATACGCAGATTGATCTTGTTGCGGAGCCACCTGGCCATGTCTGCCTGCTGGTCCGCGATGACGGACCTGGCATACCGACAGAGGACCACGACCGGATGTTCGCCCGCTTTCATCGCGGCAGTGAAGCCGCCGTCCAGGGTTCCGGACTGGGGCTCGCGATCGTCCGTTCGTCTGCGCGCCAGTTGGGCGCCAGCATTGAATTGACGAGTGGGCTCGGTAACGTCGGTCTTGGCGTTCGTGTTCGTTGGCGTTCAACAGTCGATGTGAACGCGTAGCCAGGCGTGGACGCGCGAGCGATCCTAACGCAGCAGTCCATAACCAGACGCCAGCACCAACGATGCGATGAGCAATGAAGCCCAAAACGGCGACTTTGGCAGCGCAGCCACACCGATCAACGACATTGCCAGCGCGTAACCACCCACAATTCTCAGTAGCGCGAGATCGCCAACGGCAACCGCGTGAACTGCCGCATGGCCGGCGAGCACCACCAGCACGCCAAAAATGGTGAACCAAAATGCCGTGCGGCGATCTTCGGGATGACTGAACTGGTCGATAAACCCGGCAGACAACGCGTCGGCCAATGGAGCCTTGAACTTTACGATTCCAAAAACGATGTGGGCAATCCCCAGGATGAACAGGGCCCACGCAGCTGCGTTTGACATGTTTTGGAGCTCCGCTGGATGTGAATGGGTGATGGACGCTAAACGCTGAGCCACGCCCCGCGCCACGTCAGCGGCTGGTTGCGATGAAACATTTCCGCGTCCGTTGCAAGCACTTTCCGGGCCTTGACCCAATCAATGTATGCCCCCCGCCTCGTCAACCAGGCGCTTGGAGAAGGAGACCGTTTCGGGTTGCATCTGCGTTGGTCCGGAGCCGAAATCAATCTCAGGCAATTCAAGCGAGAACTTGTCTGCGAGCGGCGTGCCCGAATCAAAACGGATGACGACGCCGATCAGTTGGTCCTCCCCATTGACGACCGACTCACCCGAGCAAGCGCCGATGCGCCAAGTGTCGGGCTGGCTTTCGAGCTGCGCGTCGGCTTCTGCAGGCGTGTAGGTTGCACCTGCACTCACGAGTCTTGCAGTCGTGCACAGCACGCGGAACGCAGACCGATCCCGCGTCTCATCATGCCGTTGATTGAGCACGTAAAGCTGTACGCTGCCGGTGGACTGTGACGCGCTCACGGAGAAAACAGGATGGGTCGCAGCTGTGAAGTACGTAGCAGCATGCGCCTTCGTGGCGCGTTGGTGTATGAACAGGCCGGGCTGATCGTCGGGTTGATAATCAGGAACTCCGCTGGAGCACGCAAGCTCGGTGGCAACGAAGGCGATCACAACCAGGGCGACGCGAAGGCGCTTCATACCGGTCTCCTTGGTTTGACGTTTGAGGTGATGCGCGGCGTGCCGTAATACGTGATTTCAATCGATTCAGCCACGGCGCCACACCCAAATGAGCACCGCGAGATAGGCAGGCACGGAACCAAACCACAGAACAAACCCCATGACTCCGAACAAGCCAAAGCGATGTCCGCTGCAACCACCATGCAAGCCTTGACAGTCCCCCAGCACCATGAGAAAGCCGATGACGACGGACATGAGCGTGAGGGCCGTAAGACCGATCAACCATCTCACGGCGCGCCACCTGCGCTTAACCGCGAACCAGAGTAATGAAACGAGTCCTGCCGTGGCGAGCCACGCCGAGCAAATGGCGAGGATCGACACAAACGACTCGGGCGGTTCAATGAGCATAGGGCGCGAGCGACGATGTGTTGAGTGGGTTCTGGCGCCGGCCTAAGTCGATGCTGCACGGCAGCAGTTGGTCGATACGAACTACTTCCCCGGCAGTCGGCTTGAATGAACTGTTAGGCCACAGACTCGAGTTGCCAGCCAGGGAACACAAGGACAGCCGGGTGGACATGCAGGGCAGTAGCCAGCGTCTTGGCGCGCTCAACACCGAGATTGACTCGGCCGGTCTCAATACCGGAAATGGTGGTCTGGGGAATTCCGCATATGTCAGACAGCTGGGTCTGGGTAAGGCCCTGCAACTCACGAATGATGCGCACAGACTCCCCCGAGGTTACATCAACACGCTTTTTTGCCGGGATGAAGTTACGCATATCAAGTTCTCCGATAATCATGAGGCGTCACGCGAACGACATGAACAAGTAGGACGTCAGCAACCACCTGGTAGATGACGCGCCATTGCTCGTTGAGTCTTGAGGAGCGGTAGCCTTTCCAGTCACCGGACAGCGCCTCGTCTCTAAAGCCCTTAATGGCGCGAAGCCCTTGGGGCCCCGACAGCATGGCAATGTCTTTCCATTTCTCGTATCGCTTCAGTACCTCAATCGGGACCCGGCCAGAGGAAAGCTCTTTGTCCGCTTGCCGGTGTTCTTCAATTCGCCACATAGCCTATTGTGACTAGTCTAAATATGGACTGTCAAGGCGTGCGGCTTCTGCGGCCTGACGTTCGACATGAGCGGCGGCCGTAGCCAAGCGAAGCTTGCCGGAGGACGCCCGCTCGATGGAGGGGTTAGACGCCATGTGGCACTACGCGCAGTGTCTCGGATTCAGTGTTGTACTCGACGATCTCCACCTCATGCGGGATGAGATGCCCGTAGTTTCGCGCGTAGCAGATGGCTAGCAGCAGGTTGCTTCGCAGCCAGCGCTATCGCCAAGGGCCCACCGAAAGACTCGCCGAGCAGGAAGAAGGGTCCTGTAGTTGGAATCGATGGAAGTATCCGATCTTCAAGCTCCGCGTAGTTGAGCGGCTCCGCGATCGGATAGGGGATCACTGTTACTGGAAAGTCTGCGTCAACCGATGCGACGAAATCACGAAGCATGAGCCCGGTTCCATCCATCCCTGGGAGAACAACAAGTCTGGGCATGCTTGGCCTGGTTCTGACGCCGCGTTAAATCGCCGCCGCACGGAAGCGGTTGGTCGACACGAGCATAGAACCAGATGCGGCTGAGCGGGCGGCAAGCCCATGCATCGCTCGCTAACCACACCCCCAAACCAAGCCATCCACGCGCCCGAAGCAAAGGTTGCGCGAACGCTGACTACTTGACGCAATGACGGGCGCGCTCCACGATCGCGACTTCCTGCCTACGTCAACCGATCCGGAGTATCCATGCACCCTCCTGAGACACGCCAACTTACCGCGCGCGCGATCATCCTGTCGGTGATCCTGGCGATGATTCTCGCTGCGGCCAATACCTATCTCGGGCTGTTCGCGGGACTGACCATTGCGACCGCGATTCCAGCGGCAGTGGTGTCGATGGCAGTACTGCGGGTGCTGGGCGGGGGTACGATTCTGGAAAACAATATTGTGCAGACCGGCGCCTCGGCCGGCTCGTCGATTGCCGCGGGCGTGATCTTTACGCTGCCGGCACTGGTTATTCTCGGTTACTGGCAGGACTTCCGTTATTCCTGGGTGCTGGCGATCGCGGGCCTGGGTGGGCTGCTTGGCGTGCTGTTTTCGGTGCCGCTGCGGCGCACGATGATTGTCGAAGACCCGCTGCCGTTTCCCGAAGGCAAGGCGGCCGCTGAGGTGCTCAAGGCCGGCGACAATCCCGGGCCGGGTCTGAAGATTCTTGCGATCTCGTCGGTCATTGGCGCGATGGTAAAGGTGATGGCCGAAAGCGGTTTGCGGATGATTCCCGATACTGCAGCTGGCGGAACATTTTTTGGCAAGTACCTCGGCTACATGGGCACCAATCTGTCACCGGCCTTGCTGGGCGTCGGCTACATCGTCGGACTGAACATCGGTATCGTGGTGTTGTCCGGCAGTATTCTGTCCTACAACATCGCCATTCCGCTCTATCACGCTTTCTTTCAGCACACCGACCCGGTGCTGATGGCGAAACTGGCTGGTCTGAGCGCATCAGATGCGGCTGGCCTGATCCGCGGCGAAAAGATCCGCTATCTGGGTGTGGGCGCCATGTTGATTGGCGGCATGTGGACCTTGTTCTCGCTACGCAATTCGCTGCTGTCGGGAATTCGCAGCGGCATTGCCGCAGCGCGCAAAGGCAGTGGCGAAAAAGTAGCCGAAACCGAACGCGACCTGCCGATGAAATGGATGCTGATCGCGCTGGTGGTGTTCACTATTCCATTACTGATCCTGTACCAGGCCATCGTGCACCAGTGGAGCGTCAGCATCCCGATGACCATCATCATGATTGTCACTGGTTTTCTGTTCGTTTCGGTTTCCGCCTACCTGGCTGGATTGGTCGGCTCGTCGAACAACCCGGTCTCGGGCATCACGATTGCCACCATCCTGTTCGCATCGGTAGTGCTGTGGTTGTTGCTCGGTTCCGATTCACCGATCGGCGCGGTCGCCGCGATCATGATCGGGGCCGTGGTCTGCTGTGCGGCGGCTGTTGGCGGCGACAATCTGCAGGATCTGAAGGCCGGCTATCTGGTCGGTGCCACGCCATGGAAACAACAGCTGATGCTGGGTATCGGTGCTTTGTCCTGTGCCCTGGTGATGGCGCCGGTACTGAACTTGCTGGCCTCGGCGTATGGCATCGGACCGCCGACGCCTGAACATCCCAACTCGTTGAACGCGCCGCAGGCGGCGCTGATGGCATCGGTCGCCAAGGGCATGTTCGGCGGCAAATTGCCCTGGGACATGATCGCGATCGGTGGCGTCATCGGTGCGATCACCATCGCGTTCGACTCCTGGCTGAAATCGCGCGGCTCGACGTTTCGTGTGCCCGTACTTGCCGCAGCCATTGGCATTTATCTGCCACTGGAACTGATGGTGCCCATTTTCCTCGGTGGCGTGCTGGCGCATCTGGTCGAGCGCAGACACAAGCTGGCGGCGCACGATGAGGCCGAGCGTGATCGCATTCATCGCCCCGGTACTTTGTTTTCGGCTGGTCTGATCACCGGCGAAGCGCTGATGGGCATCGCCATCGCGGTCCCGATCGTGCTCAGCGAACGCGCCGATGTGTTGGCGCTCCCTTCCGCCTGGCACTTCGGTCAATGGGCCGGGCTTGCGGTACTGGGCGCGGTCGGCTTGCTGCTCTATCGATCGGCAGCGCGGCGCACGTAGCCGCGCTGGCCTCGCACACAGGCGCGCACCGCGCCTGTGTTGCCAGCGCTCCAACCGAATATCTGCAGCCACACGCGAAAAGCCATCTTGCTCGTTGCCATGGTCGCGCTCAGCGCAGGCCGCGCCTTTGACTATTCGTCACCATCCCTGCGCCGCCGCCGCCCTATGCTCGCTGCGGCGAATACCTCGCTCTGGAGTTGATGCATGAAGCGCCTTCTAGTTGTCGTTGCACTTGCCCTGTTGTCCGGCTCAGCGCTGGCCGAATACTCGTTCAAGGTTTCCAATAACACCGACAACAAGATTGTCGGCATCGAAGTTTCGGAAGATGGCAAGGACTGGGGCCACTTCGATATTGGCAAGGGCATTGCCGCAGGGTCCACGTCCAAGCTGGTGTGGGATGCGAGCACCGATGAAGGCGGCTGCGAATGGACCTTTCGCGCTACCTTTTCGGACGACTCGGTTTCCGAAGAAGTCGACTTCGATTTTTGCGAGGAAGACTTGGAACTTGAGTTCAACTGATTGACGGATCATGGCGAAACCCTTTGCCCGCTTCAACGACGCGGCCTTGGATAGAGCGGAATGCATTGAGCAGAATGCGTTCGCGCCGCTGGTAAATGCCTGCGTCTCGGCCACTCGGCGCTCGTGATGTTTCCAGCGCGCGCCGTGTGAATGCAGGGCGGGTATCACTGCTCATCCATTGGCGCCCGGTGCGGGCTGGACCGAAATGCATACTGCTACCAGCCCATTCATGCGAGCGAATTCGCACCTGCCGGTCTGCCACCCATGGCCGCAGCGCGGATGGTCACGAAGGCTATTGGCGATGGCCGCGCTGACCACTGCATGGAGCGGCCACGCCCAGATTGTGATCGACGGCCTGGTCGATGAGCCCGAGTGGCAACAGGCACAGGTGTTCAACGAATTTGTGGTCACCCAACCATTCACGCGGGCGCGGCCAGACTATCCCTGCGAAGCCCGCCTGTTGGGCACACCGGCAGGCATTGTGGTGGCGTTTGTCGTCACCCAGCCACGCGATGTGCCGCGACAACGTGCCCGAACGCCACGTGACGCAGACATTCCTGGCGACCGCGTCAATCTGTTTATCGACCTCAACGCCGATGGTGCCACCGCCTACAACTTCACCGTCGGTCTCTCCGGTGCGGTGCAGGACGCAACCCTGACCAACGAAAATCAGTATTCGCCCGACTGGGATGGTGAGTGGCAGCATGCGGTGCACGAAGACGAAGACCGCTGGACGGTCGAGCTGCTTATTCCCTGGTCGACTGCGGCGATGCATGATTCGAAAAGCGAAACGCGAACCGTTGCGGTCATTTTCGATCGTGTGCTCGGCGCCAATAGTCAGCGCAGTGCCTCCGCCGCAGAAAGCTTCATGCACGCGCGCTTCGTGTCGAACTTCCCGCCGGTTCAGATCGCGCAATTTGCACAGTCTGAATTTCAGCTCGTGCCGTATCTGTCGGTGCTCAATGATCTGCGCGGCGGCGATGCCGAGGCCAAGACCGGATTGGATCTGTTCTGGAAGCCCTCAGGCGACTTCCAACTGGCGGCGACATTGCATCCGGATTTTGGCCAGGTCGAGTCGGATGAGCTGGTGGTCAATTTCGACGCGATCGAAACTTTCTTTTCGGACAAGCGTCCATTTTTTACCGCGAACCAGGGTTTCTTCGATCTGCCGACGCCCAATGGCGGGCAGCTGATTTATACCCGGCGCATTGGCGCAGCGCGCGATGATGGCGATGGCGTGGCCTCTGTTGACGCCGCAGTCAAGGTGATTGGATCGGCGCACGGATTCAACTACGGTGCGCTCAGCGCGCTGGAGTCGGACTACAGCGACGATCTTGGCCGCGCGTTCTATGCACAGCGGCTCACCTATCCGAACGGCCCCGTCACCTTGGGCTATATGGGTACTTACGTCGATCGACCGTTGCTCGATCGTCACGCGTCCGTCAATGGCATCGACCTCAGCTGGCGTCGCGATGCGCATCTGGCCATCAAAGGCCAGCTCGCGCAAAGCGATGTGCAGCAAGCCAGTCAGTCAACACACGATGGAATGCAGTGGCTGCGCGTCGACCTCACACCGCCAGGTCCGTGGCGTCATCAAGTTGAACTGAGTCATTTCGGCAAGGAACTCGACTTCAATGATCTAGGCTTTCTGCCACGCGCCGATCTGAATCGATTGCGCATCGACAACGCCTATACCGACAGCGATTTCCGAACCGGCTCACCTTGGCAAAACGTGCTCTGGCTGTTGAAAACCAAAATCGACTACAACGACAGTGGCGAACGTCTACCGGCGGAGTTGGCGCTCAATGCCATTGCCACGTTGCGCAGCGGCAGTGATCTGGCGCTGTATCTAATCGCCCGTAGCGCAGGTGTCAACGACCTGATCTCGCGTGGCAACGGCAGTGTCCAAGTCCCCGCACGGCCCCAGGCGCAGATCGTCTGGACTACGCCGCGGCGCGGCGATTGGTCATTCTTTGCCACCGCTGCGATAAGCGGCGAAGGCCTGGGCAAGCCAGTGTTTTTTGGCGTGCTTCAATCAACCTGGTTTGCCAGCGATCGCTTTACGCTCAACGCCTCGATCAATCCACGAACCAGTAACGACTGGCTACTGTGGCGTCACGACGATGTATTGGCCCGTTACGATCATGATCAACTGCTGCTGGCGCTCAATCTCGATTGGTTGCCGGCGGCGCGCCATGAATTGCGCGCCAAACTGCAGTGGTACGTCATTGACGCCAGCAATCCGCGCGCACTGCAGATCGGCGCCGACGGTGAATTGGTGCCGAGCAACGCGGAGGTCGCGCCATTTGTCGTCGCCAACTTCGGCCTGCAATTGCGTTATCGCTGGTCGTTCGGGCGCGAGTCGGATTTCTATGCTGTGTACAGCCGCGGCGGATTTGAATTCGACGACAGCAGCGAACGCAGCACCGGCGT
>JANMSL010000706.1:0-3065 GCA_031389245.1 Lysobacterales bacterium
GCGACGGCCGAACGGTCAGTTCAATACGCTGCGGCCAGTATCGACTTCACCATGCTCAGCAATCGGCGACCAGTGATCGGGGTAGCGCTTGTCCAAAGCCAGCGGCTGAGCCGAAACGCGTCTGCCTTGCGGTCGACATCGCCGAGCCAAAGCGTGGGGATTTGCAAAGCCGAGGTAGGCTCGGTGCCGCAGACCAGTAGCTGCAACAGGCGCATATCCAGATCCTGGAAACAAGCGCCGCGGCGCACGACCACGTCCACGTCCGGCCAACAACTCCGCAGCCAGTGCGCGATGTACGTGGCCAGGTCATCTTCTACACCGCATATCGCCACGTGTCGTAACGATGGCATGGCGAAAGTCTCGCACCTGCTTACCAGCCGCAACATTTCACCCTGCCCGACGTGCTGCAACGATCTGACTGGGCGGAACGCCGTAGCGCGTCTTGAACGCGCGCGTAAAGCTCGAAAGGCTATCAAAACCTACCGCATAGGCAATCTCGGAAATACTGCCCGCCGCCTGTTCTAGCAAGCCATGGGCACGTCCTAGCCGGGTGTCGCGCAGATACTCGCTCGGACTGACGCTGAGCAGTTCCTTGCACTTGCGAAACAGTTGAGAGCGATCAGCGTGTATCGCCTGCGCCAGTTGCTCAATGCCAAATTCGGGGTCGTCCATTCGCTGCGCGATCAACTCGTCCAAACGCCGACGCCAGCGCTGGTCGGACGTTTCCTCAGTCTCAGCAACTCGCGGCGGCGCTTGCTCGCGCGCCAGCCGCAGTCGCAACCGATGCGCTCGCGCCAGCAATGCATCGATACGCGCCAGCAATTCGCTCGTGTCAAATGGCTTGGCCAGGTAATCATCCGCGCCGGCACGCAGCCCGGCCACAGCGTGTTCTGTGCCCACCTTTGCAGTCAACAACAACACCGCGATCGCTGCGGTTTCGGCATCGGCACGCAAGCGCCGCGTCAGTTCAATACCATCAAAACCCGGCATCATCACGTCGCAAACGATCAGATCTGGCAGTCGATCGCGAACCATGTTCCAGGCACTGGGACCATCCGCTGCCTCGATCACTTCGAAGCGATCTTCCAGCAACCCGCGCGCGCGCGCGCGCAAGTCGTCATGATCGTCGACAACGAGCACCAGCGGCTTGATCGCTGGCGCGGGCGCTGCATCGTCTTGCTCGACCGTGGTGGGCGCCGGCGCAGGCTCAACGTTCTGCGGCACATGCAGCGCCTCTTGCCCAACGCTGATTGGTTCCATCGCGGGAATCATCAACAGAAATGTGCTGCCGACGCCCTGCACACTCTCTACGCCGACGCGACCCCGGTGTGCCTCGACAATTTCGCGCACCAGCGCCAGTCCGATGCCATAGCCGCTGGCACTGTCGGAACCGTCCGCCTGGAAAAACCGATCGTAAACATGTGGCAACGCTGCCGCAGCAATGCCCCGACCCTGATCGATCACCGCGATTTCGATCTCGGCGCCGATCCGGCGCAGGCGCAGCTCGATCAGGCCGCCACGCGCCATGTACTTGGCGGCGTTACCAATCAGATTGGACAGACAACGGCTAATCTGCGCAGGATCAACCACTGCGAGCCAGGGGCCATCACTTTCAACACTTTGCTTGCCGTCGTGTCCATGGCGATCCAACAGTGGGGCATGGTCGACAAGCACTTGCTGCACCAGCTCGCGCAAATTCACGGTGGCGCGCGTGAGCCGCATCTGCCCATGCTCGAAGCGATTCACGTCGAGCAACTCCACAATCAGATCGAGCACACGCCGGGCATTGCGATTGGCCATTTCCAGTTGCTCACGCGCACGCACACTGAAACGCTCACGCGCATCGCGCAGCAGGTCGTCAAGCGGGCCAAGCACCAGAGTCAGCGGCGTGCGAAATTCGTGTCCTACATTGATGAAAAAACGCGTTTTCAAGCGATCCACCTCGGTCAGGCGCTCGGCTTGATCGGCAAGTTGCAGGTTCTTCTGCGTGAGTTCCTGAGTGCGCAGATCGACCACGGTTTCGAGTTCATGCTGACGCACCAACAGCAAACGCTGCCGGTGACGCGCGCCGAGGCGGGCCGCAAGCCAGAGCAGAACCACTGCGCTCATTGCATAGGCGCAATAGGCCCAGGTGGTCCGCCACCAAGGCGCGGCCACGTACAAAGTCAGCGCCGGCATCGCTCCCGTTCGACCAAAAGAATCGCGCGCCTCGACCTCAAATTGAAACGCACCGTCCGGCAGATTGGTGTAGTCACGGTCGGCGCGACCTGACCAGTCCGTCCAGCGCTGATCAAACCCGTGCAGTCTGCTGCGATAAAGTGTCTCGAGCGGCCGATGCGAATTGGCCAGGGCGAACTCAAACCCCACGTTGCGTTGCACCGACGCGAGTGCAACGTTGTCGACCAAGGGGAGCGACTGGCCTGTGCGCAAATCGCGCAGAGCCGTGAGCTGGGGAGTCGCTGGTGCCGCCAGATCAAGATGTCGACTGAGATCCATTCGCAGCAAACCATCCGAACGCGCTGCCCAGATGACGCTGCCTTCGCGCTCAAACCGAGTCACCGTCGGTGTCATATCGATCGCGGAAAAGAATGTGGTGTCTACGCGCCAGCCGTCACGCCCGCGCCATGCAACGCCAGTGCCGACACTCACACTGCGAAACCACAGATTGCCATCGGCATCCTCCAACAGGCTGAATACACGACTGCTGACGAGCTGCTGCGGAATATCCTTCGGCGCGAAAAATGTCCCGGTGCGTGCGTCGAAACGGCGCACTCCGGCATCGGACAGTATGAACACGCCCGCGTGCCCTGCGCTCAGGCGCACCTGGCGAGGGGCCAAACCCGAACGGCCCTCCATTGCTTCTACCTGGGTGCCCTGCGCATTGATGCGAATGCGCCAAAGGCCACCGGCACCTCCTGCCGCCCACAGCGTTTCAGAATCTTCTTCGACAATTTGCACGATGTCAGTATCGATTCCTTCAATCCGTCGCTGAGTGGGTTTCAACCCGGTGGCATCGTTGACTTCAACCACGCCTTGAAACGTTGCCAGCCAGAGCCGATCAGGGT
>JANMSL010000740.1:0-5590 GCA_031389245.1 Lysobacterales bacterium
CCCTCAGATACCCAGAAAGTACTTGCGGGGTGACGGAGGATCTACGGGTGCTGCACCATCCGCCATCTTTCGAAGCAAGTTCGCTGTCGCCGCATCCGCCGGAAAAAAGCTCTCCAGTGCCAGTTCGGAAAGGGTGATATCGAGCGGGGTACCAAACTGGGTGATGGTAGTGAACAGGGCGAGCTCGCCTGCGGCGCTGCGGAACCTGACTGGTAGGACTACGTCGGCGTGTGGCGACGCGAGAGCAGCCACTTCACCCACGTCAACGCAGGGGTAGGCGGCCAACTCGTCGTGCAGATTGCGCAGCACCGGATCACCACTATGCACCAGCATGCGCCACAAACGCGCCAAAATATGCGTACGGACCTGCGCAAGATTGATGATGCGCGGAGCAAGTCCGCCCGGATGCAGATTGGCGCGCAACACGTTGATCGGGGGCTTGAGCAGTTCAGGCGCGATACCGACCATCAGGCGTTGCGCAGCCGCGTTGGCATCGAGCAGATTCCAGTGTCGGTCCACGGCCAGTGCTGGGTAGGGTTCGTGACCGCTCAGCACCATCTGCACCGCTTCACGTGCTGCCGCGAGCATCGGTGATCGCAAATCGTGTTCGGCGAATGCGGGTGCGAAGCCCGCAGCGAGCAGCAAGGTGTTGCGCTCACGCAGCGGAATTTCCAACAGGTCCAGCAGATGCATCAGCATCTCGCGGCTCGGGCGCGCACGGCCGGTCTCGACAAAGCTCAGATGCCGCGTGGAGATCTCAGCCTCGCAGGCGAGCTCAAGCTGACTCAAACGACGGCGTTGACGCCAGTCGCGCAGCAGGGGACCGATGGTGGGTGCAGGCAAGGCCATGCGTCTATCTTAGCGATGCGCGAGCGCGGGCCACATTACCTGCGAGGTAATCGACCTGTTGATCATCGTCATCGACACTTTGGGCCTGAACCACCCCAACCACGATGAGGAAAGCTCCATGACCACACTGACCATGACCCGATTCCTGCGCAACGCGCTCGTCCTGGATGCCGTTGCAAGCGCCTTGGTGGGCTTGCCCATGGCAGCTGCTGCACATCCACTTGCCGCCGCGCTCGGTCTGCCGGTTCCCTTGTTGTTCTGGGCTGGCATCCTGTGTTTACCCTATGCAGGATTGCTGGCCTGGATGAGTCGCGAGGCAGCGGTGAGCTCCGCCGCGGTGCTCACTGTCGTGATCGGCAATGCGTTCTGGGTGCTGGGTTGTCTGGCGCTGGCATTCGCTGGATGGGTGTTGCCGACGGCACTGGGACTGGCATTTCTGATCGCGCAGGCGGTGTTCGTAGCCCTGTTCGCAGAACTCCAATGGATGGGCTGGCGACGCGCGGTCGCGGCGTGATGAATGCGCAAACCCGCTCCTGGCTAAGCGCGTTGCTGCTCGGCTGTGCCGGGACAATCAACGTGCTTCCGATCGCGGGTCTGGCAGGTGCCGTGGCATTGCACAGACTGTACGGGATCTACATCCGCGATCCCAATGTGTTGCTGATGCTGCAGCATCGTGCGCTGCTGCTGGGCTCGATCGGCGTGCTGCTGCTGGCTTCAATCTGGCGCACACGCTGGCGCCCGATTGCGATCGCGGCAGGATTGTTCAGCATGGGCTCCTATGTGCTGATCGCTGCCGTCATCGGCGGCGGCAATGCCGCGGTACAGCGAGTGGTGATCGCCGATGTGATTGCGATCGCCTGCCTGATTGCAGCGCTGTTGCTGCGATCGCCAGAAGCCCAGAGAGCAGCCGGGCTGGCTGCGCAAGGGACGTCGCAAGTTGCGGTCACGGACTCGCTGCGATCACTCGGCAGCGAGTAGGTTCAACCCGTCAAACTCATGGCGGTGCACGCCCTCGCCGGTGGCAAAGGCCAGCTTGGCAAACGCCGCGGCGACCGTCTTCGCTGATATCGCCCGATAGCGCCGCAGTGGCCCTGCAAGCATGGGGTTGTAAAGTCCGGAAAGTTTCTGCGCGAGGCTTTCGCCAAACCGTTGTTGTCCATCGCGCGCGCCAAGCAACAAACCCGGGTGCAGAAAATCGCAGCGCGAGAAGCCAAGCCCGCTGAGATCCCGCTCCATGCGGCCCTTGGTGCGAAGATAGAAATTACTCGCGCCCGCATCAGCGCCAACTGACGACACGACTACCGCATGCTGGGCACCGTGGCGCAGGGCGAGGGCAGCAAGATGCAGCACCAGGTCGCGATCGACTGCGGCAAAGGCCGTTTCGGATCCGGCTTTAGCCATCGTGGTGCCAAGTGCGCACAGGAAAACGCCGAGCGCTGCCCTGCGCTCGCGAAGCGCCGATTCGATACGGGCATCGCTGTTGGTGTCGTCGAACGCGCCGACAATGGAAACCAAGCGTTTATGTTTGATCTTGGAAGGACTACGCACTGGTGCGAATAGAATCTGCTTGGACTTGCGCGTGTGCGCCAGCAATAGCGGCGCTGCCAGACGTCCGATCAGCCCGTTGCTACCAATCAATAGAATGTCGCCGCGCGCTTTCATCACTCAAGCTACCACGACCGGTATCTTGCCGATCCTGGCCTGCCATTCGCGCGGGCCGGTTTGGTGTACCGAGACGCCGTTGGAGTCAACGGCTACGGTGACCGGCATATCCTGCACCTCGAACTCGTAGATTGCCTCCATGCCCAGATCAGCGAAGCCGACCACGCGCGCTGAGCGAATCGCCTTGGACACAAGGTAGGCAGCGCCGCCGACCGCCATCAGATACACCGAGCGATGTTTGCGGATGGCCGCAATGGCGAGCGGGCCGCGCTCAGCTTTGCCGATCATACCGAGCAAGCCGGTGGCACTCAGAATCTGTTCGGTAAACTTGTCCATGCGTGTCGCCGTGGTCGGTCCGGCAGGACCCACGACTTCGTCGCGCACCGGATCGACCGGGCCGACGTAATAGATAAACCGTCCACGCAGGTCGACCGGCAGGGGTTCGCCGCGGTTGAGCATATCGACCATGCGCTTGTGCGCGGCATCGCGGCCAGTGAGCATTTTTCCGGACAGCAGCAATACTTCGCCCGGTTGGAAACTGGTCACTTCCGCGGGCGTAATCGTGTCCAGATTCACTCGGCGGCCCTTGGAAGTGTCGTAGGTCAATTGGGGCCAGTCGTCGAGCGAAGGCGGGTCGAGCATCACCGGACCAGAGCCATCCAACACGAAATGCGCATGCCGGGTCGCGGCGCAGTTGGGAATCATCGCCACCGGCAGATTGGCAGCGTGCGTTGGATAGTCGCGCACTTTCACGTCAAGCACTGTGGTCAGACCGCCCAGTCCCTGCGCTCCGATGCCAAGCGCGTTGACCTTCTCGTACAACTCGATGCGCAGTTCCTCTGCGCGCGTGGTCGGCCCACGCCCGATCAAGTCGGTGATGTCGATCGGCTCCATCAGTGCTTCTTTGGCCATCAGCATTGCCTTTTCGGCGGTACCACCGATGCCAATGCCGAGCATCCCCGGCGGGCACCAGCCTGCGCCCATCATCGGCACCGTCTTCAGTACCCAATCGACCACTGAATCGGAAGGATCGAGCATGGCAAACTTGGCCTTCGCTTCCGAACCGCCACCCTTGGCGGCGACAGTTACATCCACTTTGTCGCCCAACACGACGCTCATGTTGACGATGGCTGGCGTGTTGTCGCGCGTATTGACGCGTTTGCCAGCCGGATCGGCCAGGATCTACGCGCGCAGCTTGTTGTCTGGATGCAAGTAGGCGCGGCGTACACCGGCGTTGACCATGTCTTCAATCGACAACGTGGCGTCCCAGCGTACTTGCATGCCGATCTTGAGAAATACGGTGACGATGCCGGTGTCCTGGCAGATCGGGCGATGGCCCTCGGCGCACATGCGCGAGTTGATCAGGATCTGTGCGATTGCATCGCGTGCAGCAGGCGACTGCTCCCGCGCATACGCTGCCGCGAGATTTCGAATGTAGTCGACCGGATGGTAGTAGCTGATGTACTGCAAAGCGTCGGCCACGCTCTGGATGAAATCTTCTTGCTTGATCGTGCTCACAATCCAAATCCGTCGGCATCGGGATCATCATTGTAGAGCGGGGCTTGCTCCGCTGCGCTGCAGGTAATTCTCGCATCTCAAGCCCGGGCTAGATGCCGGCGCAACAATTCCGCAAGCAGCATTCAAAACACCAGATTGACCATCAGCACGGTCAGCACGATGAAGATCCCGGTCAACGGCAGCCCAACGCGAATCAGATCACGATTGGTATAGCCCGCTGGGCCGACGATGATCGACATCACCGGATTTGCCGCGCTGGTGAAGTTGTTTGACGCGGACACCGTAGCAATGAGCGCGAAGATAATCGGATCGGCACTGGCCGCGAGTGCGATGTTGACCGACATGGGTACCATCACAATGGCAGCACCGACATTGGACATCACCTGGGCAAACAGCGCAGTCAGCATCGCCACCGCCACCTGCAGCATCCAGGTAGGTACGTCGCCCAGTGCCGACATCACATTCTGTGCGATCCAGGCAGCCGCGCCGGTGGCGTCCATCGCCGAGCCAAGTGGGATCAATGAAGCCATCAGGAAAATGGTCTTCCAATTTATCGCGTGGTAGGCCTCATCCATGTTGATCACGCCAGTCAGCAACATGCCGAGCGCGCCAGCGAGCAGCGCAATGGGCAGGGGCAAATTGCTGAGCAGAGCCATGGCCATCGAAAGAGTGAAGAACACCACCGCATGCCTGAGCCGATGCGGCCGTTCCTCGTCTTTTGGGTAGTCGGTAACCACCACAAAGTCGCGGTCCTCCGCCGCATGCGTCAGATCGCGCCAGGCGCCGTGCAGCACCAGGATGTCGCCAGCGCGCATTGTCTTGCTGCGTACCTCGTCGCGATAAATCGTGCCACCGCGGCCCAGCGCGAGCATGGACACGCCGAACCGCTTGCGCAGTCTCAGGTCGCCTACGGTTTGGCCTACGAAACGCGATGAGGGCGTGATCACCGCTTCCGATACGCCGGCGTTGGCGGGGTCGAACATCGCCGCAAAATGAGGCGTGCCCTTGAGGCAGCGTACTTCTCTGGAGTTGGCCCATTCCTGTACCGCCTGGACTTGCCCGAGCACGCCCAGTATGGCGTCCTTGGCGATAACCAGATCAGCCGGCGGGGCCAGTCGGGACTCGTCGCCAGACTTGATCGCCAGGATCAGCGGAGTGCCTGGCTCTTTCTCAAGATCACCAATGCTCTTGCCGATCAGCGGGCTGTCCGCCTGCACGCGCATCTCGATGATCTCGCCCTCGATGCCGTACATCTGTTGAAAGTAAACCTCGGTGGTGCCCGGATTGACGGCCAGCCCTTCGTCCGCTGAGGGCGGCAGCAGCTTTGGCCAAAACCAGTAGAAATATCCCAGCCCGGCGAGCAACAAAGCCAGCCCGATCGGAGTAACCCCAAACATGCCGACCGGTTCCATGGTGTCGGCACCGGAGGGCAGGTTGCGATTGACCGCAGACAGCAGGTCATTCAACAGGATTTGCGGAGAGTTGCCGACCATCGTCATCGTGCCGCCCAGGATGATGCACGCAGCCATCGGCAGCAGCAGCCGCGAAATCGGAACGCCGG
>JANMSL010000772.1:0-5288 GCA_031389245.1 Lysobacterales bacterium
CCTCAAGCAGGTCCGTGCGTGGGTTCTCATTCGGTTTCTCATGCAGCCGATGTTGCCATCCATCTGCACGTAATTGAGGTGGTGATCGGCAGCCTCGGCCTCGGCCGCATCTTCTTGCGCGATGTCGCGCATCGCTACCAACTTCGGATGACGGAACGCGGCGTTGTCGTCAGAGTTGAGCTTGCCATCAAGCGCCATCAGATCGCCGTTCGCAACGATCGCGAGCGGATTCAATTCGATCAAGCTCATGTCTTTGTCCATGAACAGCTTGTAGACGCCCTGCATGATCTTGGTGAGCTGGCCCACTTGCTTGGCGGTCAGGCCCATCGCAAACCCGACCTTGCGGCATTGATAGGGCTGCAAACCCTGCACGTAGTCGACGACCACAGTGTGGATTTGCTCCGGTGTCTCGCGCGCCACAGTTTCGATGTCGACGCCGCCGGCAGCGGAGACGATGAATGACACCGATTTGGTAGCGCGATCGACCAGCGCGCTGAGGTACAACTCTTGCTCGATGTCGTTTGCTTCCGAGATCAGCACCAGGTTGACCGGGAGTCCACGGCCGGCACTTTGATAGGTGATCATCTTGGTGCCCAGCATCTTGGCCGCAGCTTCCTTGACCGCGTCAACCGTAGTGCAGAGTTTGACGCCCCCGGCCTTGCCGCGACCGCCGGCGTGGATCTGTGCCTTTACTACCCATTGCTCACCACCGATGGCGCGCGCGGCTTCCGCTGCCTGATCCGCGGTGGATGCGATGCGCCCCGCGGGTACCGGGATGGCGTAATCGGCGAACAGCAGTTTCGCTTGATACTCGTGGAAGTTCATGTGGCACCTTGATGGAAGCGAGCGCTGCAGAAAACAAATCGGACTGTTGCACAGCCCGCCGCCGAGCGTTCGGAGGTTTGGGACGCGTATTGTGCCAAAGACCCGCGGCAATGAAAGGGCTTGTGCAAGACAGCCGGGCGTGCTGTGCGCGTGCGCATTCGGCCGCACGCGGTGGCCGCAGACCTTGTGGGAGCGGCCTGAGTGGGAGCGGCGTGAGCCGCGAATTCGCTGCCAAATCAGGCTGACCCGCTCCGCCGTTGACCGCTGCGCCGCCGTCCGTTGCGCAGCGAACCGCACGCCTGGCCGCTCAATTTGCGCCTCACGGTTGCGCGACCCCCAATCTATACTCTTCCCCATGGCCACTGCCAAAACCGCTCCCCGCAGTCCGTCCGAACTGGTCCGCAGCATCGACCTGGTGCGACGTGAGCGCTATTTCTTTGGGCTGTTTCGGCTTTTTGAGGCGATGTTGCTGGTCGGAATCTGCTTTAGCCCGCTGGCCAAAGAGTTCGTCAGCCTGGCGGCGCCCAACGTCGCGCGGATCGCCTCGTTGTTATTTCTTCTCGGTGCGATCGGTTTGCTGTCGTGGGAAAATTCTGCCGGTGGCAGACGCAGTGCGCCCACGTTGATCGGGCTGGCACTGGACATCACTGTGGCGGGGTTAACCATGCTGGCAACTCAGGGCATGGATGGCGGCATCGCCATGCTGCTGCTGATCAATCTGGCGTCAGGCGGCGTTTTGCTGGCGCCGCGAATCGCGTTCGTGTTTGCCTCACTGGCAGTGCTTGTCGGATTCATCGAACGCTGGGCGGCCATCCGATACCTTCAGGTCGAAGAACGTTCCTTGCTGGAAGTGGCGGTGGTCGGCATCGGCTATATGGCAGTATCAGCGTTGATGCAGTTGTTGCGTCAAGAGGTGCGCCAGCGCCAGAAGCTGGTTGAAGATCGCGAATCCGATGTAGAGAGTCTTTCTCAACTCAACGACCTGATTATCCGGCGCATGAAGTCCGGCGTGCTGGTGCTTGATGGACAGGGGCGAATCCAGCGCATCAATGAATCGGCGTGGCACGCGCTGGGTAACCCCAGCCCAACAATAAAGGATGTCGCGGCCATCTCGCCCGAACTGATGCGACGGCTGGAGCACTGGCGCACCAGCGGCAAGTCGGATTTCGCCCCAGCTGCCCTGGTGGATCGTTCGATCGAAGTGATTCCGCGTTTCGTCGCGGTGCCGCAATCCGCGCAGCGTTCGGTGATCGTGTTTCTTGAAGACACCACCATGGCGACCCGTCAGGCCGAGCAGATGACGCTGAGTTCACTCGGACGACTGTCCGCCAGCATCGCGCACGAGATCCGCAATCCACTGGCTGCGATCAGCCACGCGGCCCAGCTGCTGGCCGAATCGGAGCAACTGCCCGATTCCGATTTGCGCCTGCTTGAAATCATCCGGTCGCAATGTTTGCGTATGAACGCGATCATTGAAAATATTCTGCAATTGTCCAGGCGCGAACGTTCCAAACCCGAATTACTGCAACTCAATCGCTGGGTGAGCAACTTCGTCGAAGAGTTTCGCAATGTCCAGCCGTTGGGCGGAGACGAACTTCGCGCCATTATTCCCGAGGGTGGCATCAGCGTCGTGTTCGACTCCGACCAGCTCCAGCAGGTGACATGGAATCTCGCCAAGAACGCGCTGCGTCATGGCCGCCTGCCGGACCAGGCGGCGCGCGTTTCGATCGTCGCGCGGCGACTGCCGGAATCCGGTCAGCCGGTACTCGAAGTGCTCGATCGCGGGCCAGGCATACCGGAGAAAATGCGACCGCATGTGTTCGATCCATTTTTTACCACCAATGAGCACGGCACTGGACTGGGCTTGTATATCGCCAGACAACTATGTGAGGCCAATCAGGCCACGCTCGAGCTGGTCTCGGTGGCCGGCGGTGGCGCCTGCTTCCGCGTGGCATTTCACGCCCAGCCGGAAGTGTTGCGTGGCATGGGCGAAGATGAGTTCATGGGATCGAGCGGAGAGGCCTCGCACACAGTCACTTGAGGATGGTCTGAATAAGTCACTACTTTGGAAGGTCTGAATAAGTTGCCACTTCGTCGTCTCTGCACAGCTTATCGTTTGCCACACCCTGAAAAACCTGCGGTTTTTCGCCCCCTGACTCGAGGGCTATCTCGGCTTCGGATTTGTTCAGAGGTTGATTAAGGCAGCGTTTGACCCCGCGTTCTTGGCTTCAATGGCGTCGCGCTCGCGGATTTGGTAGAAATGTATCCCCTGCAGAAGAACCCGATGACCCGCCAGACAGCCCTGATCATTGACGACGAGCCCGACATCCGTGAATTGCTGGTGTTGACGTTGACCCGCATGGGACTGACGGTCGAAACCGCCGCGACCGTGCGCGAGGCGCATGAGCGACTGAAAGAACACCACTATGATTTGTGCTTTACCGATATGCGCCTGCCTGACGGCAGTGGGCAAGACCTGATCTCGTATATCGCCCGCCACTACCCGCAATTGCCAGTGGCGATGATGACCGCTTACGGCAATGTCGATGCCGCGGTGCAGGCGCTGAAGAACGGCGCTTTTGATTTCGTTTCCAAACCAGTAGATCTGACCGTGCTGCGCCGATTGGTGCAGACCGCGCTCAAACTTGGTGAGGCGAAAAAAGCGGAGGCGAGTGTTTCCAGCGAGCGCTTGCTCGGCAACTCGGCGCCGATGCAACTGGTAAGGCAGACCATCGCTAAAGTAGCCCGCAGCCAGGCTCCGGTATTCATCTGTGGCGAATCCGGCACCGGCAAGGAGCTGGTCGCGCGCATGGTGCATGATCTTGGTCCCCGTGCTGCGGGTCCGTTTGTTCCGGTCAACTGCGGTGCGATTCCGTCCGAGCTGATGGAAAGCGAATTCTTTGGTCATCGCAAAGGCAGCTTCACCGGTGCCAATGCAGACAAGGACGGGCTGTTCCAGGCCGCCAGTGGCGGTACGTTGTTTCTTGATGAGGTTGCCGACTTGCCCATGCACATGCAAGTGAAGCTGCTGCGTGTCATCCAGGAAAAAGCCGTGCGCCCGGTGGGCTTCAATGGCGAAATTCCGATTGATGTGCGCATCCTCAGCGCCACCCACAAAGATCTGCAAAAGTTGGTCGAGTCCGGCAGTTTTCGACAGGACTTGTTCTACCGGATCAACGTCATCGAAGTCCGCGTGCCGCCGTTGCGCGACCGGGCGGACGACATTCTGTTGCTGGCAGAACGCACGCTGGACCGGATCGCGCCCGAGTGGGGCATAGATAGACCACAATTGTCAGAATCTGCAAGAACCGCGCTGCAGCACTATTTGTTTCCAGGAAACGTTCGCGAACTGGAGAACATTCTGGAGCGCGCGGTCGCATTGTGTGAAGAAAATGTTATTCAGGCCGCGGACCTGAGGTTGCCACAGCGCACGGACAGTGCCACCTCGGTACCGCTCGCGACTGCTGGTTCGGGGGTGATGGCGGCGCCGCTCTCAGCCCCTGCGAGCAGCGCCCGGGGAGACCTTGAAAATTACATCGACAACCTCCAGCGTGAGGCCATCATGAAAGCGTTGCAGGAAACACGTTACAACAAGACCAAGGCAGCGCAGGCGCTCGGCATCACCTTCCGGGCGCTGCGTTACAAGTTGAAGAAACTGGGAATCGACTGAGGATCGAGCTATGACACGTTGGAAAGCCGCAGGCATTCATTTTTGCTTGAGTGTGGTGGTGGTTTCGCTCATTTTTCTTGGACTTATCGCACTGTGGTATCCCCCTGAACTTTGGCGCATGGCCAAGGTTGCAGGGTTGGTGATGATTCTCGCGTCAGTTGACGTAACGCTGGGACCGCTGTTGACGCTTGCCGTGTTCAAGCACGGAAAGCGTGGCATGAAGTTCGACCTGGCAGTCATAACTTTGTTACAGATCGCTGGGCTGGTCTATGGACTGCACGTGATGTTCCAAAGCCGTCCGGTGTTTCTGGTTGCGGTGCCCGACCGATTTGAGTTGGTTTTTGCCAACGAAATCGAGGCCGAAGACCTCAAGCAGGGGGCGCCTGGATTCAATGAGCTGGACTGGTTCGCGCCTCAACGCGTCGGTGCGCGTATCCCAACCGATGGCGAAGCGCTGAGCAAGCGGATGCTGGAGGTAATGGCGGGAAAGCTCTTGGAGCGAAACCCGAAGTACTTCGTCGGCTACGGCGATGTTGCGGGGGAGATGCTCGGTCGGGCTAGGTTGATTAACGAGAACCCCAAAACGCCCCTCGAGAAAGAGGTTTTGCAACGGGTAGGGGAGAAGGCACTGCAGGCAAGCGACGTTGTCTATCACGACCTTGCGAGCAGCCGAGGTTGGGCCGGCATACTCCTGGACGCCAAAACCGGCGCCATCGTCGGACCGATAAATGTCGACCCCGTCACACTTGAGAAACCTTGATTGCGCGGCGTTGCGCGGCAGAATGTGACGATA
>JANMSL010000781.1:0-1552 GCA_031389245.1 Lysobacterales bacterium
GCCGCGCCCATTCACTTGTCTCCGGGTCGATATTGACAATCGTTACCGTGAACAGTGTGATCCAGACGAAGAAATACAACACATTCCCGCCAGTCCGACGCAGCCAGGGCAACAGGTCAAACATCACCGCAAACATCGCAGTCATTCCCAGCGCCGGCAGGCTGATCCACAACACCGGTTTGATCAGTTCGAGCAGATCGATGCTGCGGTCTTCGGCGCGCCACCATTGCGCCGCCAATCCGACCAGCAAGCCCATCGCCATGATCAGGGCAAACACCAGCATGTGGCTGGTCCACTTGGCAAGCAGGTAACCGTGCCGTGTCATCGGCGTGGCGACGAGTAGCTGCCATACACGGGTATCGAAGTCACGCACCAGCGTGCCTCGCACCAGGTAAAAACCGAACAATGACATCATTGTGGCGTACATCAACCCGAGCACCATGCCCACCCAGGCACTGGAGTAATGCGCGCGCACACCGGCACCTATGCTCACCGTCATGTAGCCGGCATCGAGCGGCGGGAAGCACCACCAAGTGACGATGGCAACGATGCCGAGTACCACCCAGAACCGCGTGGCACGACTACGCTCGCGCAGGTCGGCGATCAGGATCGCGAGGAAACGTTGCAGTGCGGACATGTCAGTGCGACGCGTTCTGGGCGAGCAGCCACAAATAGGCGTCTTCGAGATCGGGGGCAACCGGCTGTGCAGTGCTGATCGGCGCAGTAGCCGACACGATGCGCAGGCGCACGCCATCGGGCCTGCGCAGTGAGCTACTTACGGTGTGGGCGGCGCGCAATGCGGCCACGTCGCATTCCGCTATCAGGCATTCCCAGACGTGATTTTGCGCCTGTGCAACAAGCCGCTCAGGCGCCCCTTGGAACAAGAGTCGGCCTTTGGCCATCACGGCGAGTTCGGTGGCACTGGCTTGGACATCGGAAACTATGTGGGTAGACAAAATCACCAGACGCTGCCCGGCAAGATCTGCGATCAGATGACGAAAACGCAGGCGCTCTTCGGGGTCGAGTCCGACGGTGGGCTCATCGACGATCAGCAATTGCGGATCGTTGAGCAGAGCCTGGGCAATGCCCACGCGCTGGCGCATGCCGCCGGAAAAATTACCAAGACGCCGGTCAGCCGCCTCGCCCAGGCCCACTTCGGCAAGGCATTCGTCGATGCGATCGCGCGCCTTGGCCGATGGCAATCCTTTCACCGCGGCGAGATAGGCGAGAAATTCGCGTGCGCTCAGTGATGGATAGATACCGAAGTCCTGTGGCAGATAGCCCAGACCGACACGCAGCGCATTCGGCTCGCGCGCAATATCGACACCATTCCAGAGTATGCGGCCGGAGGTCGGACGCGCCAGCGTGGCAAGAATCCGCATCAGACTGGATTTGCCTGCGCCGTTGGGACCGAGCAATCCTAAAATGCCAGGACCAAGATTGAGGTCGACGCCAGCCACTGCTTCGTGGCCACTTGGATAACGGTAGTGGACACGTTCAGCGATCAATGCGCAACGCGCCGTGCGCGACACGGCCGGAGTTTCAGCCAGCG
>JANMSL010000786.1:0-3981 GCA_031389245.1 Lysobacterales bacterium
ATACCAAGCCCGCAGCCGCCGTCTCTGCAGCCGCGGCGCCGTCTACCGTCGCCAATGCGGCGCCGCGGGTTACCCTGAAAACCAATATGGGTAACATCGTCATTGAGCTGAATCCAGCCAAAGCGCCCAAGTCGGTCGAAAACTTCCTGCAGTACGTCAACGACAAACACTATGACGGTACGGTGTTCCACCGCGTGATCCCCACCTTCATGATTCAGGGCGGAGGTTTCACCCAGGACCTGACCATGAAGCCAACGCGTGCGCCGGTTCAGAACGAGGCCGACAACGGGCTGAGCAATCTGCGTGGCACGGTTTCGATGGCGCGTACCAATGACCCGAACTCAGCGACGGCGCAGTTTTTCATCAACGTCGTAGACAATATCAATCTCAATCATTTTGGCAAAGACAATGGCCAGACCTGGGGCTACGCCGTATTCGGAAAAGTCGTATCGGGCATGGAAGTAGTCGATGCGATCAAGGTTGTCGAGCGCGGCGCAAAAGGCCCGCTACCGCAGGACGTGCCGGTGTCGCCGGTGATCATCCTCAGTGCCGAGCTGGTCAAATAGTCGGGGGCGCGCAAGCGCGCTGCATCGACGGTCCGCAGCGTTTGGCAGCGACTGGTTGCAAACGCTGCCCGACCTGCGAAGAGTGATTGCGGCAATGGCGAGAAGCGCATGACCACGCTGTTCATCTCCGACCTGCATCTTGACGAATCGCGGCCGGACATCACGGCGGCTCTGATGTCGTTGCTGCGTACCGGAGCGCGCGGCGCCGACGCGCTGTACATTCTTGGCGATTTGTTCGAGGCGTGGATTGGCGACGACGACGAATCCCGGCTCATGCTTGAAGTCTCGGCGGGGTTGCGTGCGTTGGCTGCGTCTGGTGTGCCGATTTATTTCATGCATGGCAATCGCGACTTTCTGCTCGGTGCCGCTTTCGCGCATCGCTGTGGCATGCAACTGCTCGACGAAAGCGCGGTGGTGGACCTGTATTCGGTGCCGACCCTGCTTCTGCATGGGGATACGCTGTGCACCGCCGATGTCGGCTATCTGAGGTTTCGCCAACAAGTACGGCAACCCGCCTGGCAGCTGGATTTCCTCGCCAAGTCACTGCCAGAACGGCGCGCTTTCGCCGCAGAAGCGCGCGCGCAGAGCAAGCTGCACACACAGTTTGTCGCTGATGAAATGATGGATGTCACCCAGGATGCCGTTGTCGATGCATTTCGCAAGCACGGTATTGCTCGCCTGATCCATGGCCACACACATCGACCCGCAATACATCCGACCCTCGATGTTGATGGCGTTGCTTGCCAACGCATTGTGCTTGGCGACTGGCATCGTCACGGCAGCGTGCTGCGTGTTGATGCCTTGGGGCTGCGATTGGATGCGCTGCCGTTTTGAGGGATTGAGGTGTTTTGCAAACAACCAACGCCAGTACAACACCCTGGCAGCCGCGAAACTGCTGTTTCGTCGGTTAATCTCTGCGCTTCAAGGAATCACGGTGTCGCGTAATTCGGCCTTGACGCTATCGGCGCGCTGCGCCGCGATGGCGCCGAGATAGCCCTCTGGCATACCCGTCACATATTCGCCAGAGAAACAACTGGTGTCGAAATTGGTCAGATCTTCATTGCCTTCGGCGACGGCGCCGATCAGGTCTTCTAGGTCCTGGTAGATCAACCAGTCGCAGCCCAACAATGTTTCGACTTCCTGCTCACTGCGCCCATGCGCCACCAGCTCCACCGGTGCCGGCATGTCGATGCCGTAGACGTTGGGATAACGCACCGGCGGTGCTGCCGAGGCGAAATAGACCTTCCGTGCCCCGGCCTCGCGTGCCATCTGGATGATTTGCCGGGACGTAGTGCCGCGCACGATGGAGTCATCCACCAGCAGCACAACCTTGTTGCGAAACTCAAGCTCGATCGCATTGAGCTTGCGCCGTACCGATTTCACACGCTCACTCTGACCCGACATGATGAACGTGCGACCGACGTAGCGATTCTTGACGAAGCCTTCTCGATATTTCACATCCAGCATTTGCGCCAGCGCCAGTGCGGCGGTGCGCGCCGTGTCCGGAATGGGAATAATCGCCTCGATATCATGATCGGGACGCAGGCGCTGGATCTTCTGTGCGAGTCGCTCGCCCATGCGCAGACGTGCCTTGTACACCGAAACGTCTTCCATCATCGAATCTGGACGCGCCAGATAAACATATTCGAAAATGCACGGCGCATGCTGCGCCGGCGCTGCGCACTGGCGCGCGTGCAACTCGCCAGCGAGCGTGATGATCACCGCCTCGCCCGGAAGTACATCGCGTTCGCGGCGAAATCCCAGCACGTCGAGCGCCACGCTCTCCGAAGCCACCGCCCATTCAGTGCCCTCGGCACTTTCGCGTTTACCCAACACCAACGGACGAATGCCGTGGACATCGCGCCATGCCACCACACCCAGCCCCAGCACCAGGCTGACCACTGCATAGCCGCCCTGGCAACGCCGGTGCACGGCTTCGACGGCACGAAACACGTCATCGACACAGGCGCGCGCACTGCCGATTTCCTGCAGCTCATGCGCAAATATGTTGAGCAGGACCTCTGAATCCGAGCCGGTGTTGATATGCCGGCGATCGGTTTCAAAAAGTTCGCGACGCAATGACTCGGTGTTTACCAGATTACCGTTGTGGCCAAGTGCGATGCCGAAGGGCGAGTTGACGTAGAACGGTTGCGCCTCATCGACGCCTTCCGAGCCCGCCGTCGGGTAGCGGCAATGCGCAATACCCACACGCCCGCGCAACCGCGCCATGTGTTCGCTATGGAATACATCCTTGACCAGACCGTTGGCCTTGTGCAGCCGTAGCCGGTCGCCATCGAGGGTGGCCACGCCAGCGGCATCCTGGCCACGATGTTGTAATACAGTCAGTCCGTCGTAGAGCGCCGCTGCCACTTCGCTGGTGCCCACGATTCCAATAATGCCGCACATGTCCGCAAGCTCCGCTAATTTTTTGAATCAGAGGGAATGATTGCGGTGTGCGAAGTCTCCGCCTGCACCGGAATCGATTTCTGAAATCGAATCTGCTTGGCGACCGCCTCGGGTAGCCAGACCCGCGCGCGTTCTGCCATCGGCAGGAACATCTTGATTGCGCGTGATTCGCCCCACCATGAATCACCCGGCAGCGGCGTCAGTCCCAACATCAGGATGGTGATCGTCACCAGCACCACGCCGCGCACCGCGCCGAACAACATACCGAACAGCCGATCGGTGCCGCTCAATCCGGTGCCCGCCACAAGTTTTTTGAGGAAGTAAATCAGGATTGCCCCGGCCACCAGTGTGCCAACAAAAATCAGGCCGTATCCCAGGAAAATACGTGCCGCGCTCAACTCCATTGTCGGCGAAAAATGCGTCGCCAGAACTGGTCCGAACCGGTACGCCAGCCCGACGGCCAAAATCCAAACGATGATCGCCATGACTTCGACCACGAAGCCGCGCACAAGTCCAATACTCATCGAAAGCGCAAACACCAGGATGATTGCGATATCAGCGTAACTCATGGCTCAAACCTGCACGCCAACCCAACCGAACCACCGTCCCGACGTTCGCTGCTGACCGCAGCCAAATGTTGCGCAGTTGGCCGGACCGGGCAAGCGCGTCCGCTCGCTCGCTCACCGAATTCCGGAGGTAAGCACGGTCGCTTGTGTGTCGCAGGCATGCGACCGGACAAACGCACGGCGGCTATGCCGACGGGCCGGATGGGCCGGGGTGGGGTCAGGATGCGATCGGCCCTTGATGCGAGCACCGCGAAATTCTCGACATTGGGTCGAACCGGAGAACTTTCCCAGCAAGCTCCCTCCCCGATGTCCGGGGGTGAGCGGGGGTTTGGCGAGACACTGTCTCGCCCCCGCGAACGGCTGCACAGGGATGTGCAGACTGGACTTGCGAGCGCAGGGATGCGCGAGGGCTGGGGAGGGGTGTAGGGGACACTGAGTGCGGA
>JANMSL010000817.1:0-8201 GCA_031389245.1 Lysobacterales bacterium
CGCGATGCTCTTGCTTCAACAGTCAGAGCAAGAGCATCGCGGCTCACGCCGCTCCCACAAAAGCAGTTGCTCCCACATACAATCAGCAATCCACTCCCCGCAGGCCGCCGCCATGATCGACTTCTCCTCTGACACCAAGACCCGGCCGACTGCGGCGATGCGTCAGGCGATGGCGATGGCCGAGGTCGGCGACGAACAAGCGTTCGAAGACCCGACGGTGAACGCTTTGTGCGCGCGGGTCGCAAAGCTGCTGGGCAAGGAAGCCGCGCTGTTCGCACCCTCGGGCTGCATGTGCAATCAGATCGCCATCGCCGCGCTGTGCCGGCCAGGTGATGAGGTGATCTGCGATCGCTCAGCCCATATCGCGTGGTTCGAAAGTGGCGGCCCGGCGGCGAACGCCGGTGTGATGTTGAATACGTTGGACGGCGATCGAGGACGTTTCAGCGTCACGCAGATCGAAGCTGCCATGCGCCCGGCGTGGCGCCACTGCCCACAGGCTACCTTGCTGGCGGTGGAGCAGACCTGCAACCTCGGCGGCGGCGCGATCTGGCCGCTGGCGCAGCTGCGCGAGGTCTGCGATTTCGCCCATGGCCACGGCATGCAAACGCATATGGACGGCGCGCGCCTGATCAACGCGGCGGTCGCCACTGGCGTCAGCGCCGCAGAATACGCCGCTACGTTCGATTCGGTCTGGATCGATTTCAGCAAGGGTCTGGGCGCGCCGGTAGGTGCAGTGCTAGCCGGATCGAGGGAATTCATCACCCGTGCCTGGACGATCAAGCAGCGCCTCGGTGGCGGCATGCGCCAAGCCGGGATTCTGGCTGCAGGCGCGCTGTATGCGCTGGATCATCATGTCGAACGGCTGGCCGAAGACCATGCCAACGCGCGCCGGCTCGCGCAGGGTTTGAGCCAACTGCGCGGTATCCGCCTTGATCCCGGCCTGATCGACAGCAACCTGATCTTCTTTGAAGTCGACGCGGCGGTACTGGGATTCGACGCGCCCGAATTCACCCGCCGACTGGCCGAAACCGGCTACCGGATGGGCGCCTTCGACAGTCGCCGGATTCGCGCGGTCACCCATCTGGACACGTCGGCAGCGGCCGTTGACGGTGTTTTGGCCGCGGCGGCAGGGGTCGTGTCGACAGGCTGAGCGACAATTGCTTGCGCTAGTGGTCAAAACCTCTTGATACACTGGCGCCATGACGATCCCGCTCAATGCGACTCGTGATCAGGCTTGGCCCGAACCGCAGCTCGACGACCGGGAGCAGGTGGCGTTCCTGTTACTGCTGTTTTCCGCCGATAGCCTGCCCGAGCTTGCCCGAATCGCCGATCGCCACGTCATGCGGCGTTGGCCGGGCGCGCGTGTCTGGCTGTACTGGAGCAATGGTCAGGTCGAAACGGTCGGGGTAACGCGTCGTTTTTGCGCTCCGCCGCTGGCGCAGCAGCGCGCCGAAGACGCCAGCATCCGCACAGCGCTGCTGGGTAATTCCAGCGATGGCCTGCATGCCGGAGTGCGTGAATGGTGTGTGGCGCTGGGTGGCCCAAGACCCAATACCCATGCCGTCCTGCTGCTCGGCGACAGCGCCGAACAACCCATTGGCGAGCCCGAGCGCCAGGTGCTGATCGACGCGCTGCGCTGGCGCTGCCGCGAATTGCTCGAACGCGACTATCTCGCCACTTCGGTGGAGCGACTGGAAAAAGCGCAGCGACTGCAGCATGCGCTCTATGCGATTGCCGATCTGGCCAGCAGCGATCTGGAAATGTCGGAAATGCTGATGGGTATTCACGCCATCGTCGGCGAGCTGATGTATGCGGAGAATTTCTATATCAGTCTGCTTGACGAAGCCGCCCGGCAGATGCGTTTCATCTACTTTGCCGACAGCGTAGACACCAACCCGCTCGGCCCGGAAGAAGTATTCAACGTCGACGAGATGCGCAACAGCCTGACCCTGGCCTTGATCCATCACGGCAAAGTGATGCGTGGCCCTTCCGAACAGGTGCGCGAAGCACTCGGCGTCGCCCGCGACGAAAGCCAGGGGCCGGAAGCCAATGACTGGCTGGGCGTGCCCCTGGTCGGTGGCGGCAAGGTGCATGGTGCCCTGGTGGTGCAGAGCTACCACGAGGATGTCGGCTATTCCGAGGAAGATGCCGCTCTGCTGGGCTATGTCGCCCAGCACATCCACACCGCGCTGCAGCGTAAGCAGGCGCATGAGGATTTGGAAGAGCGGGTTGAAGTGCGCACCCATGAACTCAAGCTGGAAATTGCCGAGCGTGAGCGCAGCGAACAATTGCAGGCAGCCTTCCTGCGCATAGCCGAGCTTGCCAGCACGGCCGAGACCATTGATGCGTTTTATCGCGGCGCGCATGCCGTAGTCGGCGAATTGCTGAACGCCAAGAATTTTTTTGTCGCGCTGATGGAAGACGACGACATGCTGTCGTTCCCCTATGCTGTCGATGAACGCGATCCGCTGGCGAAGTTCGAGCCGCGCAAGCGAGGCCTGGGCATCACCGAATATGTGATACGCAGCGGCCAGCCGCTGCGCGCCGATCGCAAAGCCCTGGATACGCTCTATCAGCAGGGCGAGGCACGCAGCGTTGGTGCTCTGTCGGTGTGCTGGTTGGGCGTTCCGCTGCGCGGCGAATCCGGCCTGCTCGGCGTCATGGCGGTGCAGAGCTATACCGAGTCGGTGATGTACACCGAGCGCGATCAGGAAGTGCTGACCTTCGTCTCGCATCACATCGCCTTGTCGCTGGAGCGCAAGCGCGCTCAAGAGTCGCTGAAGCTCGCCAATACCGATCTGGAACAGCGCGTACAGGAGCGCACCCACGAGCTGGCCGAGGCCAATGTCGAACTGCGTGAACAGATTCGAGAACGCGAGCGCATGGAGTCTCAGCTCAAGCACGAGGCCTTGCACGACAGCCTGACGGGGCTGCCCAATCGCGCGCTGCTGCTGAACCGGCTCGAGCACGCGCTGGCACGCTTTCGCCGCGACAGTGCACACATGTTTGCAGTGCTGTTTCTGGATCTCGACCGCTTCAAGATCATCAACGACAGCGTCGGCCATCTGATCGGTGACGAATTGCTCAAGGAAGCCGGTGCACGCATTCGCGCCTGCCTGCGCGATGAGGATCTGGTCGCGCGACTGGGCGGCGACGAGTTTGCCATTCTGCTGGAAGACACCACGACCGAAGAAGAATCGCTGGTGGTCGCGCGGCGCGTGATTATTGCGCTGAACGAACCCATCCGCGTCGAAGGCAAAGAGCTGTTTACCTCGGCCAGTATTGGCATCGCCTACAGTCACGCGCGTTACCAGCGCGCCGAAGAACTATTGCGCGACTCGGACGTGGCCATGTATCGCGCCAAGGCGATGGGCCGGCAACGTTTCGAAGTGTTCGACGAACGCCTGCATCGCGAGGCGCTGGCGCTGCTCGATCTCGAAGGCGACCTGCGTCGCGCCTTGACGCGCGAGGAGTTCGAACCTTATTTCCAGAGCATCTGCGATCTCAGTACGGGCGCGATTATTGGCTACGAAGCACTGCTACGCTGGCACCATCCGGAGCGCGGTCTGTTATTGCCCGGCGACTTTCTGAAGGTGGCCGAAGAAAACGGTAGCGTCGAGTTGATCGACTGGCAGGTGTTCCATCGGGTGATGAAAGTGGTGCCGCAAGTGTGCGCCGGAGGACGCTATGTCACAATCAATGTGTCGGCACGCCATTTCCGCGACGCCGATCTCAGCGACAACATCATCAGCATGCTCAGGACCCATGACGTGCGCCCAGAACAGGTGCGCATCGAGGTTACCGAAGGCGCCTTGCTGGAAAACCCCGAACAGATTCGCCGCATTCTCGATAGCCTGGGTGAGCATGGCGTGCTGGCCGTGCTCGACGACTTCGGCACCGGGTACTCATCGTTGAGCTATCTGCATCAATTTCCGATGCACTCGCTGAAGATCGACCGCAGTTTCGTCGCCGATCTGACTCCGGGCCGAACCGGAGGCAATGCTGTGGTGGTGCGCGCCATCATCGCACTGGCGCACTCACTCGGCGTTGAAGTGATCGGTGAGGGCATCGAACAGATCGAGCAACGCGAGGCGCTGCTCGAGCTAGGCTGCATGCGTGGGCAGGGCTTCCTGCTCAGCGACCCGCGCCCTGCCAGCGCCCTGTTCCTGTAGAGCGGGACAGCCCGCGTTACCAGCGCGACGGTTATTCGAAGTTGCTCGGCGGCGCTGGCGCTACCACCGCGCGCGGTGGCGATTGTTCCAGTGCCTGCAGCAACAACTCGATGGCCTTTTCCAACGAAGGGTCGTGCCCTGCGTGGATTGCTTCGGGCAAGTCGATCACTTCGAAATCGGGCGCCACACCCTCGTTCTCGACCGACCATTTGCCATCGGTGTCCAGAAAGCGGAAGGTCGCCGCCAGCACCGAGCCGCCATCGGCCAGGCCAGGATTGCCACTGATCCCGATCAGGCCACCCCAGGTGCGCGTTCCGATCAGCGGCCCGAGTTTGAGCTTGCGAAAATAATACGGCAACGCATCCCCGCCCGAGCTGGACAGCCCGTTGATCAGCATCGCCTTGGGACCGACATGCGAAAGCATCGGTGTCGCGGCGGGTTCCAACCCTCGAGACTTCCAGTAACTCAGCGGCTGCCGCGAGAGCATCTCGATCATCCGGTCGGGAATGAATCCGCCACCGTTGTAGCGGTCGTCGATGATCAGCGCGTCCTTGTGCGCGTAGGCAAGAAATCCGCGCATCAGCTCACGGTTGCCCTCCAGCGCTGTGTTGGGCAGGTGGACATAGCCGATGCGCCCCTTGCCGAGCCGATCGACGATGGCGCGCCGCGCCTGCACCCAATCCAGATAGCGCAAAGATTGCTCACTGTTTTGCAGGCGCACGCGGACCAAACGCGCCGTGGCTGGATTGGGCGTCGCGCTGACGCGCAGCTCGGCGATGCGATCGGCCTTGCCTTCAAACAATGCCCAGGCATTTTTGACGCTACGTGCATCGACGCCATCGACGCTGATCAGATATTCGCCGCTGGAAACATCAATGCCAGCCTCGGTCAATGGCGAACGGAAATCCGGTGACCAGTTTTCGCCAGGAAAAATACGACCGATACGGAAATAACCCGAAGCATGCGCTTCCAGCTCGGCACCGAGAAAGCCACCGCCCTTGCGCTCAATCTGCGGTCGATCGCCACCCTGCACATAGACGTGACCGGCATTGGCTTCGCCCGCCATCTCGTGCAACAGATAATCGAGATCTGCACGGCTGGCTACATGCTCGACCAGTGGCAGATAGCGATCGCGTATCGCGGTCCAGCGCTTGATGCCGCCGTGCACATTCTCATCGTAGAACCAGTCCCGCAAGATCCGCCAGCCGTCGACAAACATCTGTCGCCACTCGATACGTGGATCGATGCGCAACTCCAGTCGCGCTAAATCGAGCTTACCGGCAGCAAGATCGACGCCGGTCTTCGGTTCGATGATTGACCACTGCGGCCCCTGGCGCAGCAACAGAGTTTCCGTATCGCCGCTGAGCGCGAAGCCGGTCACGCCTTCAGCGATCAGTCGCGGCTTGTTTTCGCCGGGCTCGCTTGGATTGAGCACATGCCGATACAGCGTTCCGCCGTTTTCGCCATCGCCGCCCTCGCCGCCCTCGGCCAGGCTCAAGTACAACACGCCGTCCTTCAGGGCCTGCAGCCCGGCGTAGTTGCCGGAGACGATGGGCAACGCCACCACGCGCGCGTCGATCCCTTCGACATCGATGCGCACACGGGCACCGATTTTGGCCAGTTCCCCGGCGGTTTCTGGTCGTGCCTCGTCGCTGTCGATGCTGGCGAGGCTGGGCCCATTTTTGCTCAGGCTCGCCGCATAGATGCGCGCAGCGCGCGTGTACAGATAGTTGAACTCGAAGGCGCTGTTGGTCAGATTGAAATCGCGGCTCGACAGGAAATACAGATAGCGTCCGTGTGGATCGAAGACGGGCGACGTGTTGGGCGCGGTATCGCTGAGCAGCTGCTGCGGCTTGCTGTCGTCGAGCGAGTAAATCCAGATCGTCGTTACCCGTGAGCGGCCAGTCTTCTCGTAGGCGAGGTAGCGCGAATCCGCAGACCAGGCAAGGCCGTCGAGACTTCCGTATTTGCCCAGATCAGCATCGGTGATGGCGCCGCTGGTTATATCCAGAATGCGTAGGCGCTGACGCTGATCGGTGAAAGCCAGCATGCGCGAGTCTGGTGACCACACCGGCGCATTGCGCCAGGCATCGCTATCGAAGCTGAGGCGTTTTGCCGCACCTTGGCCATTCTCAGGGCGTAGATAAATCTCGTAGTCGCCACTGGCGTCCGACAGAAACGCAATCGACTTGCCGTCCGGAGACCAGCTGGCGCTCATTTCGCGTGCCGCCGGCGTCTGACTGATGTTGCGCAACGCACCATCCTTCGCTGGCACGGTGAACAACTCGCCGCGCGCGGCGAACAGCACGCGTTTGCCGTTCGGGGAGAGGCCGAACGACTCGATCTGCGCAGCCACATTCTTGATCGTCGGCAATGTTGCCGCGGCATCAGCGACAACGTGGACATGCAGCTGCTTGCTCTCGCCGCTGGCCGCGTCGAAACGCCAGAGCGCGCCGCCCTGCTCGAAGACGATGCCACCGGGTCCCGCGCTTGGCCATAACACGTCAAAATCGGTGAAGGTCGTCAATGCGGCGGGCGTGTCGTGGCGATCGTCGCCGGCGATCGGCAGTCGATAGAGATTGAGCGTTGGGGTGCGATCCGAGACATAGTAGATCGTGTCTGCAATCCACATCGGTTGGTGATCGGTGCCGTTGAAATGGGTCAGTCGATGCGAACGATTGTTGATCAGGTCATAGGTCCACACGTCCTGCGCGCGACCGCCGCGATAACGCTTCCAGCTGCGGAAATCACGATCAATGGGCGTGTACACCATGGAGTTTCCATCCGGTGAAAACATGCCCCCACCCGTTTCCGGAATTGCCAGCGGGGTTTCCATACCGCCATCCACCGGCACCAGATAGGGGCGCCCACCGCGTTCGTCAAACGGTACGCGATTGGCGCGTACCAGCACATTCTTTCCATCCGGCGCCCAGTCCAGCACCCGATAATCGGTACCGCCACGCACCGGCAGCGCGCCCACATCGCTGTACCAGGTCAGCTGGCGCGGCACGCCGCCAAGGGTCGGCATGACATAGACCTGGCGCGTGCCGTTGTACTCCGCGCTGAACGCAATCTGTTTGCCGTCCGGCGAAAATTTCGGATAGAGCTCCTGGCCTGGATGTGCGGTCAGACGTATTGCGGCACCGCCCTCGCGGCCGACGACGTAGATGTCGCCAGCATAGACAAACGTTACCTGGCTCGCCGACAGATCCGGGAAACGCAGCAACTTGGTGTCGGTTTGCGCGCTGACTGAGGCGATCAGCAGCGGCGACAAGCACAGGGCAAGGCATACTCTGGACACGTGCGAATTCCGGTCATGGAAAGCCCGGAAGTCTAGCCGCGTTCCTGGGTCTGGCGCTGTGCCAAAAGCCCTGTGCCGCGGGTTGCTGCTGCGGCTGGGGCCTAGGAACTACACGACAAGGCCGAACACCCAACCCGATTTCGCGCCCATTCCGGGCGCCGTGCGGCGAGCTCCTCGTGTTCGGGTTGTTCGTCGTAGGGTCGCTGCAAAACGTTGAACAATCTTTCCAGCACGCCGGTGTCGCCTTGCTCGGCGGCGTCAATCGCCAGTTGCGCCAGGTAATTGCGTGGCACGTACTTTGGATTGTGCGCATCCATTCGGGCAATGCGCGTCTGCGCGGCCACGCCCTGTGATTGAACGCAGCGCTGATAGCGCAGCAGCCACTGTGCAAGCCGGGCCTGATGCGTCGAGTGTCGACCTTCTGCATTATAAAAAGCAGCATCGAGTGGCCGCAGCTGCGTGCCGTCGTCCGTGCGCTGATCTGCATCGACGTTCACCTGCGCCAGTCGCCGGAAGAAAATCGTGTAATCGGTTTCGACGCTGCCGAGCAGCGACAGCAGATCAGCGAGCAAACTCTCGCTATCGGCGTCGGCCAGGCTGCTCAGCCCGAGTTTGCTCGCGTACATCTCGCGATGATGCTGGTCATAGGCGCTGCGATATGCATCGAGCCCGGCCTCCAAGGCGTCGCGTTCCATCAGCGGCACCAGCGCTCCAGCCAGTCGCGAAAG
>JANMSL010000004.1:0-17701 GCA_031389245.1 Lysobacterales bacterium
TCCGGCGGCGCTCCAGGCCAAGGGCACGGGAACCAAATTGCTGCTGGTGCACGGATATTGCTCGGGTAATGCCTGGGGCGGAGTCGCTGGCCAATTCAGCAACTCGGCGGTGTTCCAGGATTTCAACCAGAACCGTTCGCATGATGCATTCGCGCGACTGATCCAAACCTTCGGTAACACCTGGAATTCGTTCGGTGTCGTTGCCCACAGCCAAGGTGGCGCCGCGTCACTGCATCTGTACAACTTCTATTGGAGCGGTCTGGACAATGCGACCGGCAGCCGTCTGATTCAATCAGTCGGCACACCGTATCGCGGCACCGCGCTTGCCGGAAATTCGGCGGCGCTGGGCAGCGTGTTCGGAATCGGCTGCGGCACCAACGCCAACTTGACCTACAGCGGTGCGGCGTCGTGGCTGGCGGGCATCAGCACGGCTTCGCGCGGCAAGGCCAACTACTACACGACTTCGTTCACCGATCGCGCCTGGTTGTGGGACTACTGCAATGTCGTCACTGACGTCTTGCTCACCGATCCTGAAGACGGCACTACCGAACAAACCTACGGTCAGCTACCCAGCGGCGTCAACCGGGGACACAAGACCGGCTGGTGCCACACCAGCGGTATGCGCGACCCGGCGCAAACCACGGACAGCAGTCGCAACGCTACGATGAGTGCGAACGCGGCGCGCTGAAGCGAGCGGCTGAGTCTTTCCAAGAGGGGCGGCGCTGTCGCCCCTCTTCGTTTGCGATCAGTTGAGTTTTGCCATCGCAGCGCTGTCAACGCGCTGATAGACCACGCGCTGAGTACCGCCATCGCAGGTTCCTACGACCTTGCCGATCACCTCGGCGTCCGCAGCCACCACATCCAGTGTGTACGACTTCACACCGTTTGCTTCGATCTTCGTTGCAATCTCCTGCTTCAGATCCGCGCAGGCCTTGCGCGCGGCTTCGGCCGGCACACAGAGCACCAGCAACAGGGTAACCACCATCATCAGCGAACGTTTCACGGGATCCTCGGGGAGTGCCATACCGGATCATTCCGGCAGGTGCAATGTGCGCCGCAATCACGTCCGGGTGATGACCATAAGCGGCCCGAACTCAGGCAGCGTGAGACCAGATTCGGGCAACGTTGCAAGCGCGAGGTCGCTAACGGCACTGACATGGACACACTGCATCAGCCCCAACAACACAGTCGCCAGCACACTTCGTATTTCAATCGACTCGGAGCATCGAGTTCACCCAGGAAGACACTACGCGATGGATGACGCAACGCCGGTGAGGTGTCAATTGTCAAACCGCTGCGGTCGGGCTGCTCAAGCTTCTGGAACTTTTCGATCGACGATCATGTAGTGCTTTTCCATTGCTTCCATTACTTCAAACACTCCGGAAAATCCGGCTGGAATCACCAGTGACTGGCCAGCCACGCAGTCGCTGACGACGCCGTCATCAGCACGCAATCGACAGCGCCCCCTGGTCACGAAGAAAAACTCATCTTCGTGCGCGCCCATCGAAATGCGCCACGCGCCAGGCTCACAGGCCCAGATACCGGCGAACACTTCGCCGCTGTCATTGCAGTAGTGATTCCAGGTTGTGCGCTTTGGATTGCCCATCAGCAGACGTTCGGGCCGCGGATAGTCAACCTCGGGCGCAATCTGTTGCCGATCAAACTGGATGATTCCAGACATGCGAAGCGCGTCCACTGTGTGCTGAAGGTCTTGTTGGGTGCGGCGCCGCGGCGGCGGAAATTTCAGCCAGCGCCGCGATGGGCGTAGTCTCGCATGCCGTCCCGGTTCGGTAATCTCGAAATTGCGTTGCTGCGCTGTACCTCATGACGCCGCACTCGGAGTATCGGTGCGGCCAGTCGGCCAACCACTCGACTCGACTTCCCAGCTCGGATCACTACCATTTTCCGGTCCAACTCGCCGCAAAACACTTCCAGTCACCATCTACTCGCCGCCAACTACTCTCGATGTCCAGTACCTGTCCGGTTTGCGGCATCCAGCTGCCCCCCGTGGCGAGCACCTGTACTTTGATGGTTGCGCGGTCGCCAAATAATTTGATTTCGGCCGGACTGGCGGTGACGCCGATCTTTTCGTGACGCAACGCCAGGCCCACAAGTGTCGCGCGCAACTGCCGCGCATCCAGCGCAGCGGAATTGCCGGAAAAGTCTTCTGTAATGTAATCCACAAAATCGCCGGTCTCGCCGGATTCGAGTGCGACCTCCATCTCATCCATGGCGCGTCGCAGTGCCGCTTCATCGGGCTCGGCAGCGCATGCGGCAAGCGCCATCGTGAAGACGATCGCACAGACAGCGGTCAACGCTTCCGGTGCGCGCCACTTGATACTGAACATACCCATACTCCTGTCGCCATCGCACGCCCACATCTTGCCCGAGAAACGGCAGCGACGGGTGAATTAGAATGGGCGACTGAAGATGAGCGCGTCCTCCCCACCCTCGCCGATGTTACGCGCTGCGCTGATGATGACGTTGAGCGCGATGTTGTTCGGTTGTATGGCGTTGACCATCCGGCTCGCGTCGACGCAACTGCATCCATTCGAGATCGCCTTTTTCCGCAACTTGTTTGGCCTGGTGTTCGCGCTGCCGATCCTCATTCGGCATGGTCGCTCGATCCTGTACACACAAAAGCTGTCGCTGTATTTCATGCGTTGCACGATCGGCATCATTTCAATGTTGGCCGGGTTTTGGGCACTGGTGAATCTTCCGCTCGCCCAGGCGGTTGCAATTTCCTATTCAACCCCACTGTTTGTCACCATTGGTGCCGTGCTGGTGCTCGGCGAAGTCGTGCGCGCCCGACGCTGGACCGCCGTTGTCATTGGATTCGTTGGCGTGCTGATCGTGTTGCAACCCGGCGCCGAGACGTTCACTGCGGGCGCATTGATCGCACTGCTTGCCGCGGCGATGAGCGGATCGGTGGCCATCAGTATCAAGTTTCTCACTCGCACCGACAAACCCGACACGATCGTGCTCTACACCACGCTGATCTGGGTTCCACTGAGCCTGCTGCCCGCGCTCTGGGTTTGGACCACGCCCACCGGAATCACCTGGCTGTGGATCGTCGCCTCTGGATTCTTCGGCACCATGGCACATATGCTGTGGACACGCGCCTTGCATTTGGGCGACGCGTCAGCCATCACTCCGATCAGCTTTGTGCAGCTACCGGTAGTGGCAGTGGCCGCATACTTCCTGTTCGATGAAGCACTCACCCGGTGGACGGTCCTCGGCTCGCTGATCATCCTGGCTTCCAACATCTACATCGCGCGCCGCGAAATCGTGCTGGCGCGCCGTGCGACGACCGACCCGGAAATCGCGGCCACGTGAGCTCAAGAAAAGCGCGGCCGCAAGCGTGAGCTTGGTCAACGAAAACCGAATCAGCCAATTCCCAAGCTCCATGACGTTGAGTGTCCACGGATAGGCGGCAATCGATTGGCTCACTTCGTAGCCTACCGTCGTGCCTCGGGCATGGTCCGGAGCCAATTCGATGCCTGCGGTCATTCAACCAGCGCAGCCAGCTGAGGGCGAGTTCGGGCTATATCCTCGTCACGCCCGGGCATGCATAGCCTTTCGAGTGGAAAAATTTATCGCCGATTGTGTCGGGCAGCAGAACTGATGCGTACACCATGGGAAAAGAGGCCGCGACAACCAGGGCCGCAACCAAGGCAGCCGGGAAACGCTCTCGCGGTTTCGAATCGGAAAATACGTGGGCGACGACGAGCGGAATGGCCACCGCAGCAACTTGCAACACCATGCCAAATGCAAACCGCGACCAATCGATGTCCGGACTGGACGGGCAGCGCAAGGACACGATCCACCCATCGAGTGCCAGCGTTACAAGCGCCAGCAGCAATGCTGCGCGCTTGGGCGTGACGCTGGTCGACCGTTGGAGTAACTCCAATGCCCCGCGCGTATTCATTTACGCTTTCCAATAAAGAAGGCCTGTCCCCTGCACCCATTCGCGGAGCAGGTTGGCTTGAACTAATGCTTGGACGTCATCGACGAGGAACCCGCGCATGAACGATTGCCGATTGAGTCAGGTAGCTGATGAAGGTCACCCAGTTGACCAGCCACGAGCCAACAACAATGGGTGCATCCCAGCTCCCGGGAAACGGCCCGCTTGGAATGCAGGTGACCACAGCAGCGACAGCCCCCAAGGCCACAACGACGAGATGCGCCTTGAAAAACCGCCTGCGTCGTCGCGCGACGGCGCCCAGAACAAACAAGACCGGGACGCAGTAAACGAGGAATATGATCAACCACAACAACTTCAAGCCGGGACCCAGCATGTCGACATCCGACGCTGAGCAAAGCTGCGCGTGGCTGACCATGACCAGCGACGCAAAAAGCTGAATGCCAAACCTCTTGATCATGACGTCCTATGAATCGGTTGAAAATCGCAATATGGCGCAGCAGCCAAAATCAACTTGTACATTTGTGAGCCAGGAAATTACTCAATACATACAGAGCGCGAGTTTGCAGTGCGTCATCATCCTACGGTGCCCAATAGCCTTACCTGGTCTTGCCGCGCGGAGGAAACTTCGAAGTCAGGACGGACGACGTTCGAATACTCGCATCGCTCCTGGCACGCGACACGTAACTCAAGGGCTCGGTATCGGCAATCAATCCTGACCGTCGAGTTGACTGCTACATCGCTGATCGAGGCTGCAAACCGGCGTTGCCGCAGAACCAGGGCTTGCGCTCTGGTGGCCAGGCGGCCGGCCTTCGCATCGTGCCGCTGCGTAACTTCGGCGACAGACCGGCCTCAGCGACGAACCGTGTATTTGCGCGCGACATAATCTTCAATGATGCCGAGGAATTCCTGCGCGATATTGTCACCGCGCAGAGTGACGGTCTTGCTGCCGTCGATGAATACCGGCGCGGCTGGTGCTTCACCGGTGCCGGGCAGCGAGATACCGATGTTGGCCTGCTTGCTCTCGCCGGGTCCGTTGACGATGCAGCCCATTACCGCCAGCGTCAGGTTCTCGACGCCATCGTGGCGCAGTCGCCATTCCGGCATGCGTTCGCGCACGTGATTTTGCACCGATTGCGCGAGTTCCTGGAAAAAGGTACTGGTAGTGCGACCGCAGCCAGGGCAGGCGGTGACCATCGGGGTGAATGCGCGCAGGCCCAGGGTCTGCAACATTTCCTGTGCCACGATCACTTCACGGGTGCGCGATTCGCCGGGTTCCGGCGTCAGCGAGATGCGGATGGTGTCGCCGATACCTTCCTGCATCAGTACCGACAGCGCGGCGGTTGAGGCGACGATCCCCTTGCTGCCGATGCCGGCTTCAGTCAGGCCCAGGTGCAATGCGTAGTCGCAGCGCGCTGCCAACGTGCGATAGACCGCGATCAAGTCCTGCACGCCACTGACCTTGCACGACAGCACAATACGATCGCGGCCCAGGCCGATTTCTTCGGCGCGTTGTGCCGATTCAAGTGCCGAACGGATCAGTGCTTCGCGCATCACCGTGGCCGCATCCCAAGGTTGGGCGCGGGCGTGATTTTCATCCATCATCTGCGCCATGACGCTTTGATCAAGGCTGCCCCAGTTGACACCGATGCGCACTGGCTTGTTATAGCGCACAGCCATTTCGACGATTGACGAAAACTGCGCATCACGCTTGCGCCCGAAACCGACATTGCCGGGATTGATTCGATACTTCGCCAACGCCTCGGCGCAGGCAGGCTCGTTTTCCAGCAGCTGGTGGCCGTTATAGTGGAAATCACCAACCAGGGGCACAGCGACATTCATTTGCAGCAGCCGGTCCACGATACGTGGCACTGCCGCTGCCGATTCCGGATTGTTGACCGTCACCCGCACCAGCTCCGAACCGGCGCGCCATAACTCAGCGACCTGTTTGACCGTGGCGCTGATATCGGCCGTATCGGTATTGGTCATCGACTGCACGACCACCGGGGCATCACCGCCAATTTCAACTTTCTGTACGCGCACCGCCACCGAGCGCCGACGCCGCATCGGCTGCAACCAGGCAATGTCACTCATGCTGCTTCTGCCGACGCGTCTTCTGAGTAGGAGGACTTTGGCACCAAGCGAATATACGCGCCGGTATTTTCGATGACATCGACATCGCTGAGCACGCGGATCGATGTGTCGCGCGAATCGCTCCAACGGTCAGGACCACGCGAGACTTCGATTTGCGACATGCCGCGATCAACCACGCTGGGGGTGAGAATGCTCAATTGTGACAGGCTTCCGTTGCGCATCGGTTGCAATTCGATCGCACGCACCGGCGCGCGAAAATGGCCGCCGGTATCGGCAGCGCGCACCGCCGCTGCATAAGCTTCGCGCGCCAGCAATTCTACCCCTGCCTGCACCCGTCCGTCAGCAGTGAAGCGCAGCCAGCGGATCACACCTATCATCCATTCGCGCTCATCATCCTGATCATCGCCCACCGCGGCCAAGCCCACCAGCTCACCGATTCGCGCCTTGGCACCACTTTCCAGTCCCCATTCCAGGCGATAGCCACCCAGGCCCTGATCCAGCACTTTGGAACGCAGCGCCGAAGGTTTGGCCGATTCACCAAGCGCGCTCATCCAGGACGCACTCTTGTCGCGGTCAGTCAGGCTGATGCCAGGCCCACGGATCTCGCGTACGAATTTCTCGAAATCGGTTCCGCCGGCCAGGTGGTAATGGATACCGTGCAGTCCAATCAATGTATCCAGATAGTGCCCCGCGCTGAGGCGCGCGTGGTAGCGGTCCGGCGCCGGACGCCAGCTCGTGGACAGGCGCTCGACGAAATCCGGCGAAACGGTGACCGCGTTGCCCCCTTTCATGCGGAAACTGATCGTAGTCTGCGAAGGTCCGGCCAGTACAAGATCGCGCGCAATCGATCGCGAGATGTCGTTGGTGTCAAAACGCATGGTCGGCGGGGTTCCGGTATCCCGTTCCTCGGGCACGTAGCCGGGGCCGAAGTCCTTCTCCATCGACAAACCAATATCTGCGGCGCCAGATTCATTGCCCATGCGGAACAGAGGTGCCCAGATCCGGGTCAGCTCGAAACCATCGAGCATCTCTTTCTGCGACAGACGATAGGGATTGCTCAAGGCAAACAAGACCACATGCCCGTAGCTTTCCTTGACGCTGAATGAAAGCTTGCCGAGCAGCGGCTCATCAATCGACTTCTCGTGCACCGCCAGAGATTCAGCAAAGCGGTACAAATCGTGTAGATGCTGCCAGACGCCGGCCTGGGGCGCAGCGTACAGCAGGTATCCGCGCAGCAACTGTTCGTCGTGGTGTGACACCGCACGTTGCAGCGCCGTCGTCACCTGCTTCCCTTTCAGGAACGGAATCTTGCCTTCGGGCAGACAGATATCGAATGCCGCCATGCGATAACCCAGCGCCATCGCTTCATGAAAATCGCGCGACTGGACGCCCAACTGTTGCTTGGATTGCGGCAGCGGAAACGATGACCCAACCACTTGTCGATCGGCCTGCGCCACCATCTGCGAAATTGCCAGGCGCAGGAGTTCGAGGCCGGCCAAACGCTGCAGCCCGTCAAACTTGGTCGCATTCATGTCGCGCAGTGTCTGCAGCAAAGATCGTGCTGCGGCCAGACCGTTGGCGAGCGGTAAAGCGTTTACCCAATCCTGCAGACCCTTGGGTTCGGCAAACATCGAGCCACGAGCAGGCACCTGGCGATCAGGAAATCCCTCCGCGAGCCTCTTGAAAAGCGAAAGCATGCGACACCCCGTTCCACGTGCTGATAGTCAGTGTAGGGCGGTTGCCCCTCGTTGCCACACAAAACATCGTGAATAACATTTACGTTCAGCGACTTGCGTCGCATTCTTGAACACTGCCCGATACCCCGCCGATTCTCGACAAGCGCTTGATCGAAGCTATGATCGGGCGACCAAGGCGGGGTAATACCAGTGGCAGAACGCTTCAAGATCGCCGTTGTCGGCTCTGGACCGGCAGGAAAGAGCGCCGCAGCGCACGCGGCTGAGCTGGGCGTCGCTCATGTATTGTTCGAAGCGGAGGCGCATCTTTCGAACACCATTTACCGCTACCAGAAGGGCAAACACGTGATGGACGAGCCCGGCATCCTGCCGCTGCGCTCGCCGCTCAACTTCAAGGCCGGCAGCCGCGAATCCATCCTGGACGCGTGGAATCAAGGTGTGAAAAACCTTGCCGTGAATGTCAAGTTTCGCCACGAAGTCGCGAAAATCCAGAAGCAGGATGATTACTTCGCGATCACTTGCAGCAATGGCAGCACGTTTGAAGCCGAGCGGGTCGTGCTCGGCATCGGGCTGCAAGGTAATCTGCGCAAAGTGGGTGTCCCCGGCGAAGACCTGCCCTTCGTCCAATACCAGCTCGACGACCCCGACGCTTACTCAGGCGAAACCATTGTCGTGATCGGCGCCGGTGACGCTGCCATCGAAAACGCGATTGCGCTCGCCAAACAGAACACGGTCATTGTGATCAATCGTCGCGACGAATTCGCTCGCGCCAAAGAGGGCAACCTGCGCGGCATTCTGAAGGCGATCGAAGAGGGAACCATCGAGTGTTACTACAACACCGCACCGGAACTGATCGAAGCTCTGTCGGTGGGCCGCAAGCGCGGACGCATGACCTTGCAAACGCCGAGCGGTCGCGCCCAAATCCTCATTGATCGTGTCATCGCGCGACTTGGCGCCAGCGCCCCACGCACGTTTGTAGAAGCCTGCGGCGTTGTATTTCCGAGCAAAGACCCTGCAGCGGTGCCGGCCATTTCGCCACGCTACGAGTCCAACGTACCCGGTCTCTATATCGTCGGTGCACTGGCTGGTTATCCGTTGATCAAGCAGGCGATGAACCAGGGGTTTGAAGTGGTCGAGTACATCCTCGGCCGCAATGTGGAGCCGGCCGACGAACCCTTGTTGCGCAACAAGTTCAAGACCATGCCGGGGTTTCGCAGCGTCAACGAGGCGATCGCGCTGGTGCAGAAGAACGTGCCGTTGCTGGCCCAGATCACGCCACTGCAGTTGCGCGAATTCCTGATCGACTCGGAAATCCTGTCGCCGGCTCCGGGCGCGAGCGTGTTCGAGCGCAACGACTACACCAACAGCTTTTTCTCGATCGTCGCAGGCGACGTGCAGGTGATCGTCGACCGCGACAACAACAAAACCATAACCCTTCGTCAGGGCGAGTTTTTCGGGGAAATGGGCCTGATCTCGGGGCGCCGCCGCACCGCCAGCGTGGTTGCTGGCAAAGGCTGCGTGCTGATAGAGACACCACGCCGTTCGATGAGTCGGCTGCTGCAATCGGTCGAGGCGGTCAAGCGCGAGATCGACAAGGTGTTTATCGCGCGCGCCATCCAATCCCGCTTCACCCCCGACTCGGGGATGGAGAAGCTGCGCGATGTCGTTGAAAGCGCGCGCGTGGAACATTTCAAAGCCGGCGATATCGTCTTCAACGAGGGCGAAATCGGCGATTGTCTGCACATGATACGGCGCGGTTCGCTGACTATTTCGCGCAACATCGGTGGCAAGGAAATTGTGCTGTCCTACGTCGCAGCCGGCAATTATGTCGGCGAGATGGCGCTGCTTGGCGACAGCCGTCGATCGGCGACCGCGCGTGCCGCAATCGCCACCGAAACCATTCGTCTGGAGGGCGACGCCTTCAAGCAGCTGATCAAGCGTGATCCGATTCTGCGTCTGCGTCTGCAATCCGAGTATTCACAGCGCACCGCCGCCAATCTGTCGATGCAACAGATGCAGGGCGGCGGCGACATCATCTCGTTTCTGATCTCGCAGGGCGCCGGCGAGGCGACCGATATCCTGTTGATCGACGAATCACTGTGCATTCGCTGCGACAATTGTGAAAAGGCCTGCGCCGAAACCCATGGCGGCACGTCGCGCCTGGACCGTGAGGCCGGCCCGACCTTTGCCAACGTCCACGTTCCTACCTCGTGTCGGCATTGCGAGCACCCGCATTGCATGAAGGATTGCCCGCCCGACGCCATCCATCGTGCGCCCAACGGTGAAGTATTCATCGCCGACAATTGCATCGGCTGCGGCAACTGTGAACGCAACTGCCCCTACGGCGTGATTCACATGGCCTCCAAGCCGCCAAAGAAACCCGGCCTGCTGTCCTGGCTGTTGCTGGGCCAAGGGCCCGGTCCGGGCGAAGCACCTTACGACGCGACCAAGCCGAAATCGACTGCGGCCAAGAAGGCGGTCAAGTGCGACATGTGCAAAGACCTCAGCGGCGGACCCGCCTGTGTTCGCTCCTGCCCGACGGGCGCCGCAATACGCATTGGTCCAGAAGAGTTTCCCGCGTATTCCAAGGCGAGAAGTTGAGCGCAAATGCACGAGTCCATCTTCAATCACGCGGGTTTGCGCTATCTCTGGGTGTCGCTCACTTTGTTGACAGGATCGGTGGTGGCCTATCTGTGGCACGACCCGATCGGCGTGCCCAATGGTGGCACCTGGCTTGGCTATACATTGGGCACAATCGCCGCATTGCTGATCCTCTGGCTGATGTGGTTCGGCATTCGCAAGCGGCGTTATTCCAGCAGTATGGGCACACTGCGCGGCTGGCTGTCGGCACACATTTATCTCGGTACCGCGTTGTTGCTGATCGGGCTGCTGCACAGCGGGTTTCAGCTCGGATTCAACATCCACACGCTGACTTTGCTATTGATGTTCATGGTGATCTTCAGCGGTTTTTTCGGTGTCTACGCCTATGTGCGTTATCCGAGCCTGATGACGCGCAATCGCGACAGTGCTTCGCGACAGGCAATCATTGACGAGATCCACGACATCGACCAGAACAGCCTGGTGTTTGCCGACGCAGTCGACCCGAAGATCCATGCCACGATTCTGCGTTCGATCGGGCGTACACGCCTCGGTGGCGGCGTGCGTGCACTGTTGTTTCCTCGTGACGATTCGGACTCCGCTCTGGATCAGGTGCGCGAATATCTGGATAAGCGCGATGCAGAGCGCAGACCCGGGGCACAGACCCGCGACATGCCGACCATGTTCGCGATGGTGGATTTTCTTGCGGCCAGCGGCGGCGCCGACAACAAGAATGTGCAACTGCGAAAACTGATGGATCTGTTGGCGCGTAAGAAATCGCTGTGTGGGCGTCTCAGTCGAGACTTGCAGCTGCAGGCGTTGATGGAAATCTGGCTGTACGTGCATGTGCCGCTTTCGTTCGCGTTGCTGGCGGCATTGAGCGCACACGTTGTCTCCGTGTTCTTTTACTGGTGAGGCACCGAACCGCATGCGCTGGCTGATCCGACGCGTTACTCGACAGGCCAAGTCCGGGGCTGCCTTTGAGGAGGACATCCATTACGGTGACGTGCTGACGCTGGGCCGCGGTGCGGATCAGGCGATCTTCCTGCCGGACTTGCGCGCTGCACTTGCCCATGCGCGCGTTACCTCCATCAGCGGCGGTCAATACCGCATCGAGTCGTTGATCACGGCCGGGGTTCGAGTCAACGGCAGCATCGTGAGTGCCACAACTGCCGGACCCGGCGCGACGATCGACATCGGAACCACGCGGGTCCAGCTGCTGGAACCTCCGCGCGACTATGAGGCCGCGGTTGAAGTCAGCCAGATTGACAAGGCTGAGATCGCGGCGCAGGAGCGCGCCCGTGCGCCGAAACTGACGTTGAGCGAGGCAGGACTGCGCAAGCGCTTGCTGTCGTGGAGCATGTTTTTCATCGTGTTGTTGATTGCTCTGGGCGTGCCGCTGTTTGCACATTACTTTCCCAGCGCCCGCCCCCTGACTGACCGCTTGCCGATCGCCTCGCGGGGCCAGTGGGAGTCCGGGCCGCTCGCCGCCTCGCATCACTTTTTCGGGCGCGAATGCACCACTTGCCACGAGGGTGGCTTTAGCTCGGTGCGCGACCAGGCCTGCCGCGCCTGTCACCAAACCACGCCCGGACACGCCGACCCGAAAAAATTCGACATGAGTTTGCTCGGTGACGACCGTTGCGCGTTCTGCCACCGCGACCACAACGGCGTCGATGCGCTGGTCCGGGCTGACCAGGAACTGTGCAGCGACTGCCACAAGGCGCTGTCGACGCACGGCGATCAACTGCCCAAACAGTTGGACGTCGCTGATTTCGGCAGCGACCACCCCGCCTTCGTGGTTACCTTGCCGCAGTGGAATGCGGCCGGCCAATATGCGCCGGTTCGCGCAGCGCTGGCCACTGCCGGCATCAAGGAAACGTCTGGCCTGAAGTTCCCGCACGATACGCATTTGAATGAGGATGGCATTCGTGGTCCCAACGGCGACGAAAAGCTTGATTGCGCCTCGTGTCATCGGCCAGAAGCCGGCGGCGCGCGCATCCAAGCGATCAGCTTTGAATCCGATTGCCAGCGCTGCCATCTGCTGACATTTTCGGTGCGTGGCGCCGATCGCCAGGTGCAGCATGGAAAAGTCGCCGAGGTAGGATTTTCGGTACAGGAATTTTTCGCGCGTGAAGCCCTCGAAGGTGGCTTTGATCAAGTGGATGCGCCCACCGTGGTTCGGGTTCGACGTCGACCGGGCCAATCGGTCACCCCGCAGGAACGCGCCGAAGCACTGACCTGGGCGCGCGATCAGGCAACCACAACTCTGGATCGCCTGTTCGATGGCCAGGCCTGCAGCGAATGCCACAGCACATTTCGCGATGAGGCGGGCGCCTGGAACGTCAAGCCGGTGCGGGTGACGGGAATATGGTTCCCCCGCGCCGAATTCAGTCATCGCAAACATGACACCATGACCTGCGTCGACTGCCACCGAGCCCCCACCTCGACCGAGAGCAGCGATTTGCTCTTGCCCGACATTGATAATTGTCGTGGCTGCCATGGTGGCGAACACGTTGACGACAAGGTGCCCAGCACGTGCATTTCCTGTCACGGTTTCCACACGCGGCCCCTGGTGCAGCACAACGCGCGCGGCGCGGCTGACACTCGGCATCCGATTTCACCCACCGGGGTCGCAGTGAAATGAAAGCCAGCACCGTATACATCTGCATGGCCGCGATCGGGCTCACGTTGATTGCTCAATACCTGGTCAATCCGTTCGGCGCCCCAACGCTGGATCCGCGCGCGCGCATCGTGGGCGTCATGCCAATGCGGCTGCAGGCCGATTCGATGGCCCCGACCCTGAAAGTCGGCGACATCGTTCTGGTGTCGGCCTGGGCATACGCACGCAGGGACCCGCTCCCCGGCGAAATCATCGTGTTCAACTATCCGCTTGATCGTTCGAGGAACTACGTGAAGCGCGTCATTGCCGCGGGCGGTTCGACTGTGGAAATCGTCGACGGCGTTACCCGGGTGGACGGCGTCGCGTTTGCCGAGCCCTGGCGCAATGGCCAAGCCTACGTTGAAGACCGCTCTATCACCATGGCACCGGCAACGGTTCCCGAGGGCAACTACTTCGTCATGGGCGACAATCGCGACAACAGTAGCGATAGCCGCATGTGGGGATTCGTGCCCCGCGACCACGTCGTTGGACGCGCCAATCTCTGAAGGGATTGCTGCACAGGGGCAGACCAGCAAAACCCCGGCGCGGTTTTCGCCGCCACTATTCTCGTGTACCGTCGCTGTAGTGGCCGACAAGCGACCCAGCGGAAACATGATTCGCATAACGGCACACCGGGTGGATGCGGCTTCAGGACGATGTCGGTAGCCAGTGCCATGCCGGCGCAAGTCAAGTTCAGTTTATCCAGGCCATGCATGCCGCTTTCGATCTGCCCGTCACAGGCCGCAAAGATCACCGGAGACGCGCGATGTCCCTATTTTGCCCGAGCTGCGACAAGAGCGAACTCAGTGCTACCACGCTTGAGGCGTATCTGCCTGCGCGGTTCTGCCCGCAGTGTCGCGGCACGCTGTTGTCACTGATTGCCTACCGCGACTGGCGCAACACGCATGCGCCGCCCGCGCGCGCCGCCAACAACGTCGGTGAAGCCAGCAATGTAGCCGACAGCACGAAATTGCTGCGTTGCCCGCATTGTGCCGGTCTGATGACCAAGTTTCGTTTCTCAGCAGATGCAAAAAACCAGATTGATCTATGTGATCGCTGCGACTCAGTGTGGCTGGACCACGGCGAATGGGTGCTGGTGGAACATCTTGCACTGAGCGGTCAGCTTGCCAAGGTGTTCGATACCAACTGGCAGAAACGCCTGCGCGAAGAACAGGCCCGCTGTCGCGCCGAGGAGCGTTGGCGTATACAGCTCGGCGAAGATTACGAAAAAGTACGCGAACTGCGCACGTGGTTGGCGCTGCACCCGAAGGGCAAGGAGCTGGTCGCCTATCTCTATCTGTCGCAGACTGAAGGTTTCTGATTCGGGCCTTTGTTCGAACTTTGGTAGGACGCCGGCTGCTGGGCATCTGTTGATGACTTCACGGCATGGGCGGGCGTCGCTTGCGAGCAAATGCGAATCGCGCATCGAATAGCATGGACGTTAAGCTAATATCCGGCCTCAAGGCAGCACTGGTTGGGGAGAAATGGATGCGGGGCTTCGGTACTGCGTTATTTGCGACGTCACTGACTGTACTGCTCAATGCATGCAGCGGCAGCGGCAATTCGGGCGACCCGGTGGGTACGGCACCACCCACGGGGACTCCGGACAGCGGCTGCACTGGTCAATGTGCCAGCGCTTCCAGCTTTCTCAGCGCCGATGACGTGCGCCGGGTGATCGCGCAGGCGGTCAACGAGGCACAGGGATTGAACCAACCGGCCACCATCGCCGTGGTCGACCGCGTCGGCAATGTGCTGGCCGTGTATCGGATGACTGGAGCCCGCAGCACGGTCACGATCAGTTCGGAACGCGGCATCGTCGGCGGTCTGGAAGGACTGGCCATCGTGCCCAGCGAACTGGCAGCAATCTCCAAAGCCGTCACCGGCGCCTACCTGTCCTCCGAAGGCAATGCGTTCTCGACCCGTACCGCCAGCCAGATCGTGCAGGAACACTTCAATCCGGGCGAATTCAACGCACCCAGCGGACCCTTGTTCGGAGTGCAGTTCTCTCAGTTGTTGTGTTCCGATGTTGTGCAACTGCCAGCGCCAGTGCTCGCCGGCGTGTTGCCAGCCGGCAGCGCCACGACCATCGGTCCAAAGGCTGCTCCGCTTGGGCTCTCCGCCGACCCAGGTGGGTTCCCGCTGTACAAGGCAGGCACAGTCGTCGGTGGCATCGGCGTTGCCGCCGACCCACTGTACGGTCTGGACACCGTGATCAGCAACCGTGATCGCGACACTGACGAGCTGATCGCGACCGCGGGCAGTTTCGGTTTCGCCGCACCACTGGACCGGCGCGGCGATCGCATCACCGCCGACGGCAAGACCTTCCGCTTCTCGGATGTCGACTTCAACGATCTTGGCCGTGATCCAGCGGCCGCACCCGGCTTTGCGGCGATTCCGGCCAGTGCCGGCCAGCTGCTCGCGCTATTTGCTTTCAGCGACGGCATCGTGCAGGCCGGGGTTGCCTTTACCACGGCGGCATCCGGGGTTCGCGCCGACACCGGCGACTATCCCGGTGCCGATGCGTTTGTGCTGGTCGACGCCGCCAACCAGGTTCGATTTCGTCCGCGCGCCGGAAGCGACGGCGCGTCGGCGCTGAGCGCGGTAGAGACGCAACGCATCGTGCTCGAAGCGCTCCACATTGCCAATCGCGCGCGCGCGCAAATCCGTCGGCCAACCGGTTCGCAGGCGCGGGTCAGCATCAGCGTGGTCGACACCAATGGCGAGATCCTGGCATTGGCACGTACTCGCGACGCACCGATATTCGGCACCGACGTCGCGGTTCAAAAGGCGCGCTCGGCAAGTTTCTTCAGTGGAAGTTTCGCCGCCAGCGATCTGTCGGCGCTGCCCAACGCACGCTATCTCAATGCCAATGGCGCCGCATCGGGCACACAAATCGACTTCGACGATTATGTTACGGCGACGCGCAGCTTTCTTGGCGGCAACGCGCTGGGCGGACAGACTGCGTTCACTCCACGCGCAATTGGGCTGATTGCCCGCCCGTATTTTCCCGACGGCATTATCGGTACCGCCAACGGTCCGTTGAGCAAACCCTTCGCACAGTGGAGTCCATTCAGCGATGGACTGCAGCTGGATCTGGCGTTCAATCAGATTGCGGAAATTCTGGTCGCCTATCTCAGCGCCGACACCGCGCCCATCCTGGCGCTGCGTCCGGAAGGCGGCAATCTGGGCTGCACGCGCAATGCGCGCAATCGCAACGGCATACAGATCTTTCCGGGCGCGACGCCGATCTATCGCGGCGATGTCCTGGTGGGCGCCGTTGGCGTTTCCGGTGACGGTATCGATCAGGACGACATGATAGCCTTCCTCGGCCTGTTCAATGCGGCCACCGCCTTGAACTCGGGAATCGGACATGCACCCCTCAACATTCGCGCCGACCAACTGGTGCCGTTCAACAGCCGCCTGCGCTACGTGCAATGCCCACAAGCGCCGTTCAACAATTCCAATGAACAAAACGTCTGCGAGGGCAAGTAAATGGCACGTAGACTGCTCGTTGCCCTTGCCGTCAGCGGGGCCATCGGCTCAGCACCGTTCGCTGCGCCATTCGACAGCGACCTTGCCGCATTGCAGGAGCTGCCCTGGCTCGCGTTCGCTGTCCACTACGATCCCTGGACCGCGGGCATTCCGCGCCGCCGACCTGGCCACCCAGCGCCGATCAAGCCCGAGTTTCCCGATCGCAACCCCGACGCGATCGAACCCGCGCCCGCCGATGCTGTCGGCGAATTCATGCCGGTGCCGGATCGCTGGCGAATCATGGAGACGCTGGGCGTCAAGTATCCCTGGTACGACCCGTACAACCACAACGTGTTAAAAGGCGATAGGCCAATTCATGGTGAGGACTGGTTCCTCAGTGTGCTTGCCGTTTCCGATACGGTCATCGAGCCGCGTTCGATTCCAGCACCCACCGGGATCACCTCGAGCCAGAACCCGAACCAGAACGACATTTTCTCCGGTATCGATCAAACCATATTCGCGCAGACTTTTCTCGCTGGCGTGATCTACACCAAGGGCAACACCACATTCCGGCCGCCGGACCACGAGTATCGGCTGACGCTCGCGTTCAATTACAACCGCGTCGATGTCGACGACGTGCGCATTCTGCAGATCGATCCGCGATTGGGCACCACGCGCGACGATGGTTTCGTGGCAGTGCAGGAGCTGTTCTACGACCGGCATCTGAGAAACGTCGGCGATCGCTACGACTTCGATGCCATCCGGTTTGGCATCCAGCCATTCTCGTCAGATTTTCGCGGGTTCCTGTTCCAGGACCTGCAGCTTGGCGCGCGGCTGTTCGGTAACCGCGACAACAACCGCTGGCAATACAATTTGGCCTGGTTCCGGCGCCTGGAGAAGGACACCAACTCCGGCCTGAACGATATTGGCGCCGGTTTGCGTGACGACGATGTGATCATTGCCAACGTCTACCGTCAGGATTGGCCCCGCGTCGGCTTCACCTCGCAAGCCACCATCGTGCACAACCGCAACCGCGATACCGACATCTTCTTCGACGAGAATGGTTTTATTGCGCGCCCATCCTCGATCGGCACGGAATCGCCGCGCGAATACGACGTGACCTACCTCGGCTACAACGGCGACGGACACTTCGGACGCCTGGCACTCACTGCATCGGCCTACTATGCACTTGGAAAAAACGATGGTCTGTTCACCGGTGAAGACTCCGATATCGAGGCGGGCTTTTTTGCCGCCGAAGGC
>JANMSL010000246.1:0-2589 GCA_031389245.1 Lysobacterales bacterium
CAGTACGCGCCGTTTACCGAAAACATGGTCTCGATTTCCGGACTTGCCAGATGGCTTGGCCCTTGGTTCTATCTGCAGGCACAGAGCGATGCTGGAGATGTGCGGACCGGCAGTCCACTTGGGGACACGATTTTTGCCAACGGCTTTGAGTAGCTGAGCGCCGGGGTTCACGCAGCGTCGCAAACCATCAGCGCTCCAGTAGGCGCCAGAGCGGAGTCGCGACAAATTTCGCGACTCCGCTGTTTGCGACACGGCAACCACGTAGCTGTACCGGGGTGAGTACTCAACCACGGGGTGCTGCGATTACCAGAATCGGTGCGTACGGAGCGTTCGTACCTGCTATCAATGTGAGCGCGCCTGTTGCGACAGAATTGGAGGCATAACTTGCCGGCCGGGGCATGGCGAGGCGATCACTCCGCTATAATGCGCGTTTGACGCGGAGGTTGCATGACAGAACTCACGGCTGGCGCGCGTTTTCGTGCGGCGCTCAAGGCGGAATCGCCGTTGCAGGTAGTCGGAACGATCAATGCCAATCACGCGCTGCTGGCTGAGCGCGCAGGTTACCGCGCGATTTATCTCTCTGGCGGTGGGGTCGCAGCCGGATCGCTCGGCATGCCGGATCTTGGCATTCTCAATCTCGACGATGTGCTGACCGATATTCGCCGCATCACCGATGTTTGCGGACTACCGTTGCTGGTGGATATCGATACCGGGTTCGGTTCGAGCGCGTTCAATATTGCGCGCACGATCAAAGGGCTGATCAAGTTCGGCGCAGCGGCCTGCCATATCGAAGATCAGGTGGGCGCCAAGCGCTGCGGGCATCGTCCGGGTAAAGAGATTGTCTCCGTGGGCGAGATGATAGATCGAGTCAAAGCTGCTGCCGATGCCAAGACCGATGCGAATTTCTTTTTGATCGCGCGTACCGATGCGATTGCGGTGGAAGGGGTGGATGCTGCGATTGAACGTGCGATCGCGTGCGTTGCTGCGGGTGCTGACGGCATCTTCGCCGAAGCTTCTTATGATCTGGCCACGTTCAAGCGATTTGTCGATGCGGTCAAAGTGCCGGTGCTCGCCAATATCACCGAATTCGGCCAGACGCCGCTGTTCAGCCGCGATGAACTGGCGTCGGTTGGCGTGGCGATTCAGTTGTACCCACTGTCGGCGTTCCGTGCGATGAACAAGGCAGCAGAATCGGTGTACACGGCGATCCGCCGCGATGGGCACCAAAAGAACGTGATTGATAGCATGCAGACGCGCGAGGAGTTGTACGAGCGCATTGGCTATCACGCCTATGAGCAGCAGCTCGACGCGCTGTTCAAAAAATCCTGATTGATGCGAGCACTTTGATGACCTCTACTCCTGGAAACGCTTTCCCCAAGCCGAAGAAATCGGTGGCACTCTCCGGTGTTATGGCGGGCAATACCGCGCTGTGCACGGTTGGTCTGAGCGGCAACGATCTGCATTATCGCGGCTACGATATTCTTGAATTCGCCGATGTCTGCGAGTTTGAGGAAATTGCTCATCTGCTCGTGCACGGCAAGCTCCCCAACCGTGCCGAGCTGGTAGCGTACAAGCTCAAGCTCAAGGCATTGCGCGGCTTGCCCGCCAATGTGAAGCTGATCTTGGAATCATTGCCTGCCGCTGCCCATCCGATGGATGTGATGCGCACGGCAGTCTCCGCACTGGGTTGCGTTGTGCCGGAAAAGGACGATCACAACACGCCCGGCGCGCACGACATCGCAGACCGGCTGATGGCCTCGCTCGGTTCGATGCTTTTGTACTGGTATCACTATTCGCACAACGGCCGCCGCATCGAAGTGGAGACCGACGACGATTCGATTGGCGGACACATTCTGCATCTGCTGCATGGCGTGGAGCCGAAAGCCAGCTGGGTGCGCGCCATGCACACCTCGCTGATTCTCTACGCTGAACACGAATTCAACGCCAGCACTTTTGCCGCTCGCGTGATTGCCGGCACCGGGTCGGACCTGTACTCGGCCATCGCTGGCGGCATCGGTGCATTGCGCGGTCCGAAGCATGGCGGCGCGAACGAAGTCGCATTCGAAATCCAGAAGCGTTACGACTCGCCAGACGACGCCGAGGCCGATATTCGTGCCCGCGTCGAGCGCAAGGAAGTGGTTATCGGCTTCGGACACCCGGTGTACACGGTTTCTGATCCGCGCAACAAGGTGATCAAGGAAGTAGCGCGGCGGTTGTCGGTGGAAGCGGGCAGCACGAAGATGTTTGATATTGCCGAACGACTTGAATCGGTGATGTGGGACATCAAGAAAATGTTTCCGAACCTGGATTGGTTCAGTGCCGTCAGTTATCACATGATGGGCGTGCCCACGGCAATGTTTACTCCGTTGTTCGTGATCTCGCGTACCTCGGGTTGGAGTGCGCACGTGATCGAGCAGCGCATTGACGGCAAGATCATCCGTCCCAGTGCCAACTACATCGGCCCTGAAGATCGAGTGTTCGAGCCGATTGAAAAGCGCGGTTGAACGAAATATCCGTACCAGCGGATTAGGTGAGAGCAGCGTGGTGGGAGCGGCGTGAGCCGCGATGCTCTTGACTGAATGGCGCCGC
>JANMSL010000041.1:0-2103 GCA_031389245.1 Lysobacterales bacterium
TTGCGCGTCGACACCAGCAATCGATCCGACATGGTCAGCCCCCGGACAGTGCTTGCGCGATAAACAGTTCGGCATCTGTCCTGACGGATTGCTGCAGCGATTTTTTATCGCTTACCGCGACTCCGTTCACGAAGACGGCGAGATGGTGGCGCAGTGCGCCCTGGTCTTCCAGCACATAGCCGCGCAATACCGGATGCAATTCGAACGCCTGATCCAGCAGCTCGCGCACCGTAGTTCCGGTCAACTGCAGCGACAATTCGCCACCGCCCTTGGCGACGTGGTCAGGTATCCATTTGGCCAGCGGCGTGGCCAGGGTCACTGTTGGCATGGTCATCGTTCCCAATCGTGCCTCACTACTTTATCCCGAATGCACGGTTGGGTCATGCGCGCAGGGTGAGTGGAGAATGAGAGCGAAGGGCGCCCACTTGCGTCTGTGCACTGATCGCGTACGTGACGCGAAACTAAGGGGCGAAGTATGAATGCCAGTGTGCAATGTCGGTTGCCAGAGTTCGGCAGTGAAAACCGCTTGTTTGTGATGCGACATCCAGCTTCGCGCTTTGGCGCTCTGCGTGCCGCATTCTGGCTGGTCTGCATGCTGCTGGGCCTGCCGACACTGGCACAGACACCCACTGTCACCCTGACCGCCAGCGACGCCACTGCAACCGAACTGGGACTCAGTACCGGCGCATTCACGGTGACCCGCACGGGCGCCAGCCTGGCCAGCGCGTTGACCGTATCGTTTACGCACTCGGGCACCGCGGGCAATAACACCGATTTCGTATTTATCGGTGGCAGCATCGTGATTCCCGCCACGCAGGCCACGGTTTCGTTTCTGGTGACACCCTTTGCCGACAATCTGGTGGAGATCAACGAGACCATTGTGTTGTCGCTGGCAGCGAGTGCAAGTTACTCGATTGGCAGTCCCGCCGGCGGCACCGTCACGTTGATCGACGACCCGGCGATTGTCACCCTCAATGCCAGCGATGCCACGGCGACGGAACTGGGCCTGACCACGGGCGCGTTCACTTTTACGCGCAGCGGAGGTGACTTGGGTGCACAGTTGACGGTGTCGGTCGCGCGCGGAGGCACTGCCGGGAACAACGTCGACTACGCGTTTGGTTCGGACTCGATCAGCATTCCGTCCGCGCAGATGTCGGTGATTCAGCAGGTGACACCTTTTGCCGACAATATCGTAGAGGGCAACGAGACCATCACACTCAGCCTGAGCGCGAGCTCCAATTACCTCATTGGCAGTCCCAATGGCGGCACGGTCACCATCGCGGACGACCCTGCGATCGTGTCGCTGGTGGCCAGCGATGCCAACGCTTCCGAGATCGGACTCGATCCGGGTGTTTTCACTTTTACCCGCAGCGGCGGCGATCTTGGTGCACAGCTTTCCGTAGGCCTGGTCCGAACCGGCACGGCGTCCAATAACGTTGACTACGATTTTGGTGCCAACACCGTCAGCATTCCGGCAGGGCAGGGGTCCACCACACAGTTGGTCTCGCCCATTGCCGACAACCTGGTCGAAGGCAGCGAGACGGTGATCCTGAATCTGAATCCTGACTCGGGTTTCATTGCGGGTAACTCAGTCACGGCAACGGTGACGCTCGCCGATAATGCCCCGGTAGTGACCCTCAGTGCCAGCGACCCGGTGGCGGACGAGGATGGATTGAGCAATGGCGCGTTTACCTTCACCCGCAGTGGCGGCGATTTGGGTGCCGCGCTCAACGTCAGCGTGACGCGCACGGGCACGGCGTCGAACAACGTGGACTATGCGTTTGCCGCAAATCAGATCAGCATTCCGGCCGGACAGTCTTCAGCGATGCAGCCGATCACACCGTTTGCTGACAATCTGGTGGAGGCAGACGAAACCGTGATCGCCGACCTCATCGCCAGTTCGACCTATCTGATTGGCAGCCCCGATGGCGGAACGGTGACCATTGCTGACGATCCGGCCGTACTGACCGTCAACATCATGGACCCAATCGCCACCGAGCGCGATGCCGATCCTGGCAGTTTCGTCATCACCCGTGGCGGTGGTGATCTGAGCGCGTCTCTGACTGTGAGCCTGACTCTCGGAGGGTCGGCAACGGTAAACAC
>JANMSL010000253.1:0-8877 GCA_031389245.1 Lysobacterales bacterium
CAAGTACAGCGGCTCGTACCAGGCCGAGCGAGCTGAAATCGGGGTCGTTGCGCGGCGTTACCGGGACGGCCATGTTCAATCGCAGCATGTCGCCGCCATTGGGCAGGAAGTTGTTGACGAAGGGCTTGCCCGCGGAGAGCGGATTGCCAGGCGCCTTGCCGGTCGCCAGTTGGTAGGGCCGCAGATTCGGCAGGCCGGTGTGGAACACCGGCCACAGATCGACCGACCGCGGCTTTGCCGCGCCGGGCAAGAGAAGATTTCCGAACAATGCGTCGTCGAGCGCGCTGCCTGCTACCGCCGGAGTTCCCTTCAACGCGAACAGGCCGTTTTGTCCGTTGCCGAAATTGAAACCGGTTCCAGGTGCACCGCTGTGCAAAGAATTGCGCGGGACGCGAAGCCTGGCAAAGGCGGGTACCGCAGCCGCGGACAGGCTCAGGTCCATGTACGACGCCAGCTCGGGGTTATAAAAGAATGGGTCGAAGGTGGTGTCAGACATCTCATTGTAGGGGCTGAACGAATTCCAGCGGTCCTTGTTGCCAATGGGGATGATGACGGTGTTGGTGAGCGGCATGCCGAGTCGTGACACCTGGACCCAGGCGCCTGAATCAACAAAACCACCTCCGTTCGTGTTCAACGTCCGGGTCGCGGGCCGGCTGGCCGAAGCCCAAACGCCGATGACGAAATTGCTATCCAGGATGTTGGCGGCTGAACTGACTGGCAGGCCATCCTTCTGCAGTGTGGCGATGGGAACCTGGATCGCGATCGCATGCGTGTTGAAGCGCGCCATGCCGTCGCGGGCGGCGCTGCCTTGTCGCGGTGCATCGCCAAAATCAAACAGGCCGCCCGAATCGACGAAGAAGGGATCGTCAGCGGGTCCGCAGTAAATCTTTTCGCCAGTAGTCGCCGTGGTGATGGCACTGGTAATGAGCGCTGAGTAGCTGGCCCCGAGCCCGACCGTCGGGTTCTCGATGGATCGCGGTCCGATGTTTGGCGGCGGCACAACGCCGTTGCTGACAATCGTGGAGAACGTCGAACCGCCGTTGATGCTGCGCTCCGCGGTGTAACGCGTCTTGAAGTTCTGCTGGCCGAGGCGTATCGAGAAGAATGTGGTGGGATCTTCGTTGGTCTGATCGAAGGTGAACCGGTAAATGATGTCATCACCCGCGGTCGCGGGCTGGTTATCGATATGGATTTCGTAACGGATGTTGGTACCGAAGGTGTAATAGTTGGGACCACCATTCGGCAGCTCGGCGGGGATGTAATTCGCGATCAAGGTCACCGTGGACGGATCGTCTGGACTGCGAAAAGCGTAGAGATCGGTATTGTCGGCCTGCGGGTCGTCGGCAATCAGAGGCGCCTCACGATGACTGGAAGCGCAAACCACCGACGGCGTGATGGACATCAGCAGCGCCGCCACAGCTACCGGCAGCGAAGCTACTGCCAGACCTCGCATCATTGACTCGATCATGTGCAATCCCCTGTTTTGCTGCATGCCAAAGGCTAAAGTGTCGCGCGGAGCTGACCATGCATGACCGTCCTACGTGCTTTCACCGCGAAACTGGTAGGTCGCAACAGTGGCGGCACCGGATCGGGTGACGAACAAGGCAGCATCTTCAGGCTGCAGTTATACGCTGTCTTGATTGCCATCAACGCCGGAGCGGGTCAAACCCCCTTCCCTGCCGCAATCTTTCACAACCGCGCGCGAGGAGCCGGTCTTAGCAGGAAGCCAATGGAGTACTTGGATTACCAGTCGAAAGTCCCAACCGGGTGGAACGTTTCCGCCAGCGCTTGATTCGCACCGCGCAGGCAACCGGCGGTCAGTCGATCGAAACTGCGACAACAACGTCGAAAAACCGAGGTCGTTCAATAGCGGCACTCGCGCACACACTCTTCCATGCAACCGTTCAGCTGGGAAAACCCGAATCTCTGTGCAGTCACGTTTCACAACACAACTCTTGCTAAAGTGATTCCCGTGTCCGCAGTTCTCGCCCCCAACGTCAACTGGTTTGCAGCCGACGCTATGCCACGAGCGGCGCTTGCATTACGCTCCCTTCCCATGCTCGATCGAAGCGATGAGGAACTGATGTTGGCCTATGCAGGCGGCGAGGCGCGTGCCTTCGAGGCGTTGTACACGCGCCATCGTGGCACCTTGTATCGCTTTCTGATGCGCAGTGTGCCGCGTCGCGACTTGGCCGACGAGTTGTTTCAGGACACCTGGAGCCGCGTCATCACTGCGCGCGAGCGTTATCGCCCCGAGGCCAAATTCAGCACCTGGTTGCTGCAGATCGCGCACAACTTGTTGATCGACGGTTTTCGCCGGCATCGACCGGAGGAAACTGGCGAACAGGCCGAATTGGCGATGCAGTTTGCCGAGACTGACGAGAGCGAGCGACCGGATCGCGTGCTCACCGAGTTTGAGCAATCCCGCCAACTGCAGCGAGCATTGGCACAACTGCCCGACGACCAGCGCTGTGCGTTCCTGCTGCGCGTGGAGAACGGACTTTCGGTGGACGAAATCGCCGAGGTCACCAGCGTGGGTCGCGAGACCGCGAAATCGCGACTGCGTTATGCGCTGGAAAAGCTGCGCGAGGTACTGGGTACATGAACACGCCCCTGCCTGTGCACGACGACGACGATTTGGAAGCGCTGCTGTCCGAAGACAGCGAATTGTTGAAGCGCTACCGAGCGTTACCGCTCAACGAGCCCGGAAAGCACCTGGACACAGCCATTCTGGGACGCGCCGGCAACGCGGTGCGGCGTCCGACCGTACGACAGCGCTGGTTGATCCCGATCGCCAGTGCCGCATCGGTGGTTGCCGCAGCGGGCATTGGCTGGCGCGTGCATGTGGCGCAGCAACAAGAACAGGCCGCCGCTGCATCGGCAGAGTCTGGCCACTATGAGGTTATGGAAATTGACCTGCAGTCTGGCGATCGCAGGCGCGCGCTGGATACCGCCGTCATGCCGCCGCAGGCGCCGCGTGAGCAGGGCGCACTCGGTGCCGCAGCGCCTGCAGCCAAGGACAAACAGCGGGCCACACTCAGCGAGATCATTTCAGGCCCGGCGCGTGACAACGGCGTTTTTGTTGTGCCCAAGCCCGCTGTCGAACCGCATACCCGCACCGATCACGCTGAACAGGGACGCGCACCGGAACAGCGCCAATCACAAGCGCAACCGTTCAGCGATGAGCTTGACGCTAGTCACGCCCCGGCGAGTTCGGCGCCTGCTCCGGCTGGCGAAGCCGAGCAACTGGAAAGGCTCGAAGTCACTGGCGCGCGCATCAGGCGTGGTGAAATGGAAGACCAACCCGAGGACGATGAAGCGGGCTCGAGCGCGTCGGGCAATGCAATGCGCAAGAGCGTCGCGGAACCGGTGTTGGCGCCGGCTGACTGGATTGAACGTATTCGTGCGCTGATCAGTGCCCGCCGACTGCCGCAGGCAAGCGACGAAATCCGGCGCTTTCGCTCGGCTTATCCGAACTACCGGTTGCCGCCGGACCTGCGTCGTTACGAGCGCTGATGCCCCACTGGACTCTGACCGAGCCGGCGCAGTTCGCACAGGAGATCAAGAAGAGCCGGTTTCTCGCGCTCGCCGCCCCCGCCAATGACATTGCGGCGGCACAGCGGTTTATCGACTCGGCGGCCGACGCCGATGCGCGTCACAACTGCTGGGCCTATCGGATTGGCAGTGCGTATCGCTGGTCGGACGCCGACGAACCTGCAGGCACCGCAGGCCGCCCTATTCTCGCCGCCATCGAAGGCCATCAGGTCGATCAGGTCGTTGTGTTGGTAGCGCGTTGGTTCGGTGGCATCAAGCTCGGTGCTGGTGGGCTGGTGCGTGCCTACGCTGGCACCGCAGCCGAGTGCCTGCGGCGCGCGCCGCGGCGCGCGCTTGTGGCGCAACAAATCGTCGAATTTCATCTGGGCTTCGAATGGCTCGGTGCGGTGCATGCGGCGCTGGATCAGTTCGGTGCGACCAAATTAACCGAGTCGTTCGACACTGAGGGGGCTCGTTTGCGGTTGCAGATCGCGAGTAACCGCGCAGCTGCGTTTGCCGCGTTTTTACGTGATGCCACGCGTGGCGCCGTCCGCGTGAGCATATTCCAATGATGCAACCTTGAACTCGTCCATCGCATGACCATATCCAGGCCGAGGCACATAGCCCTTGCAGCGTGACCAGCAACGGTCTGGCAATTTGCCCGTGACGAACGGCTGAGCACACTCAATGACTGTTGAAACTACGCAAGCAACCCGGCGCACGCTGTCGCCCCTGCGCCAAGTGCTGCCGTTCGCGCGGCCCTACTGGCGGTTGGCTGTGGCCTGGCTGCTGTTCCTGGGCTTGTCATCGGCGGCGTCTTTGACGCTGCCGTACGCGGTCAGGCAGATGATCGACCAGGGATTCTCCGCGGCCAATACCGGCACTATCGACCGCTATTTTCTCGGGCTGTTTGCGGTCGCGGTGATTCTGGCGATCGGCACTTCGCTGCGTTTCTATTTTGTTTCTTTACTGGGTGAAAGCGTGGTCTCCGACTTGCGCCGGGGCGTATACGCGCATCTGCTGCGGCTGGACGCAGCTTTCTTCGAGAAAAGCCGAACCGGCGAGTTGCTATCGCGACTGACCGCCGACGCCGAGTTGATCCAGACTGTGGTCGGCTCCGGCGCTTCGGTTGCGCTACGCAGCGTTGTCATGTTGATCGGCGCAGGCACTTTGCTGGTGCTCACCAGTCCCAAACTGGCGGGGCTGGCTGCCCTGGTGATTCCGATGGCCATTCTGCCCATCGTCTTGTTTGGACGCCGACTGCGCGGGCTGTCACGCGACTCGCAGGATCGACTGGCCGATGCCAGTGCACAGGCCGCAGAGTCCCTGGGCGCGATCCAGACACTGCAGGCCAATACCCGTGAGGGCGAAGAAACCGAGCGCTTCGATGGCGCCATCTTGCGCGGCCTCGCCACTGCACGTCGGCGCATTGGTACCCGCTCGGCACTTACACTGGTAGTGATTCTGCTGGTGTTTGGTGCTGTCACCCTGGTGCTCTGGGTCGGTGCCAAAGATGTGATCAACAACGCCATGTCCCCCGGCATGTTGAGCCAGTTCGTGCTCTACGCAGTGATTGCCGCGGGCTCGGTTGGCGCATTGACTGAAGTGTGGGGTGACGTGCAGCGCGCGGCGGGCGCGATGGAGCGCATCAACGAGCTGCTCAGCACGCAGCCAAGTGTGCATGACACCAAAGGCGCGACTCCGCTGGCGACTCCGGTGCTCGGTGCTTTGCGCTTTGAGCGCATCTCCTTTCATTATCCATCCCGCCCCGAGCATTGCGCTCTGCAAGATTTTTCCCTGGACATTGAGCCCGGTGAAACCATCGCACTGGTCGGGCCCAGCGGCGCTGGAAAAAGTACAGTGTTCCAGTTGTTGCTGCGCTTCCATGAGCCGCAGCATGGCCGTATTCTTGTCGACAACAGCGACATCGCGACCACCACGTTACGTTCGCTGCGCGATCACATTGCGCTGGTGCCCCAGGACAGTGTGATCTTTGCCAGCAATGCATTGGAAAACATCCGCCTCGGGCGCAGCGCCGCCAGCGACCAGGAAGTGTTTGATGCGGCCGTCGGCGCCGAAGCCCACGCTTTTATCGAGAAGCAGCCGCAGGGGTATATGACGGACCTTGGCGAACGTGGAGTTAAGTTGTCGGGCGGTCAGCAGCAACGCATTGCCATCGCGCGCGCGATGTTGCGCAATGCGCCGATCCTGTTGCTGGACGAAGCCACTTCGGCGCTCGACGCGCAAAACGAAGCCGCGATCCAGAAAGCGCTGGAACACGTCATGCAAGGCCGCACCACGATCGTGATCGCGCATCGGCTGGCCACTGTGCAGAAAGCCAATCGCATCGTGGTCATGGACCAAGGGCGAATCGTCGCGATCGGTTCGCACGATGAATTGGTGGCAGCCGGTGGGCTGTACGCCGAATTGGCCAGACTGCAGTTCGTCGCCTGAGTCCGACGTATCGGCGCAGGCGGGCACGAGCGCTGAATGCCTCGGCGATGTCGATCGCAGCCGTCACCGCTCTGAACGCTACCTCGACGTGCGGGTAAACCGCGCCGTCGTTTTGCCTTGCGCAGAATCGCTGATCAACTGATCCAGACGCCGCGCGCGCGTTTTCTCCTGCTTCGCGCTCACCACCCACCAGTTGCAGCTGTGCTGGTACCAGGCCGACTGAGATTCGAAAAACTTCCATGCCGCGCGATTCGCCTGGAAGCGCTTGCGACTTTCGACATCAAGCTGCGCCTCCTTGCGTTCATACGAATAGACGACAGATCGGTCGGCAGTGCGGGCCTCGAACGCGCGCATTCCCGCTGGCTGCATGCGACCCGCGGCGAGCAACGTTTCAACATGACGGATATTTACCGCGCTCCAGATGCTTGAAGCCTTGCGCGGGGTGAAGCGAATTTTGTAGCGCTGGTCGTCCAGGCGCTTGCGCACGCCGTCGATCCAACCATAGCAAAGCGCTTCGAGCACCGACTCAGGCCAGGTCATTGTCGGCTGGTCGCACCCCTTCTTCCAATAGCCGACCCAGAGTTCGGTCGCACTGTCGTGGTGGTCGCGTAGCCAGGATCCGAAGGCTCCGGGAGAATCGAAGAATTGCGCATCCATCGGTATCGCTCCCGACCCTGACTGAATGCGCCGGGCCTGCGCAAACTCAGAGAATCGCGCCAATCTGGATGCGCGGCGTCAAGTCGGTGTAGTTGGTGGCATCACCGAGTATTTCGGCGCCGTGTGCCGCGAGCCCGCGCTGCAGTGCGTCCATGTCATTGAACCAGATCGTGCCCGTCGCGATGAATGCGACGTCGGTACCGTCACTCATCGCCAGGCCGCGCTCAACTTCGAAGCGCAATGCGCCGAACGGCGTGAGTCGATCCATTACCATCGGAAAATGCTTTTGTCTGTAGTAATCAAAATCGAAACGCGCGCCGGCACGGTTTTTGTAAAAGGCAATCGCTCGAATCACGTCACACTCCTGGGTGCGCCAACATGGCGCGAATCAGCACCGGCACCTGTGCCGTGCACTCGCTCAGAATGGCGAAAATCTCGTCGATACTGATTTCTTGTGCGTGAACATCGGCAGAGTCGCCACAACCAGCGGCCCAGTTTGCCACCAGCGCGATGCAGGCGTATTGCATTCCCAGTTCGCGCGCGAGCACGGCTTCGGGCATGCCGGTCATTCCAACCAGGTCGGTGCCGTCACGGCGCATGCGCGCAATCTCGGCCACAGTCTCAAGGCGCGGGCCCTGCGTGGCGCCATAGCAGCCGCCATCGACCAGCGAAACGCCGGTGGTGCGTCCGGCGGCAAGCAGTCGCTGGCGTAGAAGCATCGTATATGGATGCGAAAAATCCACATGCTCGACCTTCGCACCTTCGACATCACAGAAACTGGAGAAACGCCCATGCGTGTAATCGATGAGCTGATCCGGCACCACGAGCGCACGCGGGCCCATGTCGTGACGAATGCCGCCCACCGCGTTTACACCAATCACCTGCTGCGCACCGAGCGCATGCAGGGCGTGGACATTGGCGCGATAATTGACCCGATGCGGCGCAATCGTGTGTGACTCGCCGTGGCGTGCCAGAAAGGCAATGCGGTGTCCGTCGAGTTCGCCTACCACGATCGCGCCCGAAGTCTTGCCAAAGGGGGTATCTGGGTGCAGGCGCTGGCTGTTGAGCAGGCCATCCAATTGATAAAGACCACTACCGCCGATCACGGCAAGTTCGATGTTCATGGCTTCGCACCTCGGTTCGACTTTGCCATGGCAGTATTGAATTGGCTGCACGCGCTCATCGCAGCGCGTAGATCGCATCGAGATTGCGGCCGAGTTCGTAATAGTCCATCCCGTATCCGTAGACGTAACGATCCGGCACACTGACGCCGACGAATTCGGCATTGATCCCGGGGACACGTCGATCATGCTGCTTCTCACACAGCACCGCGATCTGCACGCGATTCGCGCCCTGGTCCAGGCACCACTGCTTGACCGGCGCCAAGGTTCGGCCTTCATCCAGAATGTCATCAACGATCAATACATCGCGACCTTGCAGCGAAGTCCGTGGACGCGCCACCCATTCCAGGCCCGAGCCCTGAGTTGCGCCGCGATAGCGTGTGGCATGCACGTAGTCGAACTGGAACCTGGTCTTGCACTGCAGGGCCAGCGCTCCGCCAACCATCAGACCACCGTTCATCACAGTGATGAATAGTGGCGTGTCAACGCCCGCGAAGCTGGCATCGACTTCGGCAGCCATGCGGGCAATGGCGACATCCAGTTGCCGCTGCGAGTGGAGCATGTCGGATTTCTGCAGCGCTTCAGCCAGGGACAATCGTGTCATGGTGTTTTCAAACCGATTCAAGAGGGGTCGACGGGTTCTTGCCAACACCCACCAAGGCAGAAATGGCGCTGCTGGCAAGGTGCCAGTCGGCGCTGGCAACGAGCGTATCCCATTGCGGTAAATCCAATGCTACAGAACGTTGCGCCAGTAACAGTGCAAGACGATCCGGCGCGATCGGCGCGCGCGCCTGCACGGCCAGAATCGATTGCTCGACCAGTGCGGGCGCGCAGACCAACACGATGTCGCAACCAGCGTCCAGGTGCGCATCAATGCGCGCCTTGATACCGCCAGCAGTTTCGGCAGCTGCCATACCGATGTCATCACTGAATACGATGCCGCCAAACTGCATGCGCTGCTGCAGAATTTCGCGGATCCACAGCGGCGAGTACCCGGCGGGTTCGGCACACACTGCGGGGTAACTGACGTGTGCCATCATTACTGCCGCTGCGCCTGCCGCCTGTCCTGCTCGAAACGGGTAGAGATCGGTGCACTCAATGTCGTCGAGCG
>JANMSL010000093.1:0-17867 GCA_031389245.1 Lysobacterales bacterium
TTTTCGCCCCCTGACTCAGGGGGCTATCGCGGCTCCGGACTTGTTCAGAGGTTCCTTAGAGCGCACCTCACATTGCTGGTCCTTTCACGTGTTCATCGATACCCGCGGTGCGCAGCGGTGTGTTGATTGAGGCATCAGCTAGCTGCGCGTCAAGTCATGCGCATCGAGTAGCGATGCGCGCGGCGCTACCAAATCGGAAATCCCACACGCATTTACGAAGGAACTATATGCAACGCACTTGGTTTTTTGTCGCGCTCATGCTTGCCATGTCGGTCGCAAATGCTTCGCCATGGACCTATCGTGGCACACTCAATGATGGCGGCAAGCCCGCCAACGGTCGCTACGATCTGCGCTTGACACTGATGAATGACGCCGCCACCCATGTCGTCGTGCAGCCTATTACGCTGTACGACGTTATCGTTCGGAACGGTGACTTCTCGGTCGAGGTGGATTTCGGCATTGATTTTGCCGCTGCACCCGCGATGAAGTTGAGAACTGAAGTCGGGCAGGGCGGCGCAGGGTTCGCAACACTGGGCGAACCAACGTCATTCGATCCCAAGGCCGCACTCGCAGGCATATGCTGGGATACCACCGGCAATGTAGTGGCAGCCGGAGAATTTTTGGGCGCGACCAACAATGTGCCGTTGCTGCTGCGGGCCAACAACAAACCGGTATTTTCCGCCTACCCAGGTGTCGCCAGCCCCAATCTGGTTTCTGGTTACGAGGGCAATACTCTGGCAACAGCTTCAAATGGCCAAACCATTGCGGGCGGCGGAGAGTCAACAAAGATCAACCGAGTGGAGAGCGACTTCGCCACTGTCGGAGGTGGTCGCGGTAATCGTGCCCAAGGTCTGCTGAGCACGGTGAGTGGTGGTGATTCCAACAAAGCGTATGGCGAGTACGGCAGCGTGGGCGGCGGTTTCAGCAATTGTGCGGGCGGCGATTACTCCTGGGCGGGTGGCACTGGCGCCCGCGTTCGCGATGGTAATGACCTCAATGGCGGCTCATGCTTCGCGGGTGAGTCGGGCGATGCCGACGGTGACGAAGGCGTATTCATATGGAACGACCACTCTTCGGACAACGCCTTCGGTACGTCCTCGACCGGGCCAAATCAATTTTTGATTCGTGCGCACGGAGGCCTTGCGCTGAATGGTACGCCAGCTGACGACACCGAGATGACGATCTTCAGCCCGCAAGACAATCAAGCCGTCGATCTGGTGCTGTCGCCGAATCGTAGCAGCGGTGAAAGCATTCAGTTGAGTGCGGATATCGGCACGACGGGCGACACCAATGACGCGGCGTTCCGTATTCTTCAGCGCAACTTGACCGGGGGCAGCAACTTCCTCCTGTTCTTGAGAAGTAACCGCGACTTCAGCGTCTATGCCGATGCTTTCAAGCCCGGTGGCGGTGCCTGGAGTGTCAGCAGCGACGCGCGTCTGAAGCAAGACATCACGCCGCTGACGGGCAGCCTGGATCGCCTGCTGGCATTGCGCGGCGTCAACTTCCGCTATCGCGATGATGCCCCCAAAAATTTGGTCGCGAGCGGCCCACAGATTGGGTTTATCGCGCAGGAGCTGGAGCAGGTATTTCCGCAATGGATTGGCGAGGCAGAGGGCTACAAGACCATCGGGATCAAGGGCTTTGAAGCGCTCGCAGTCGAAGCGTTGCGCGACTTGAAAGTCGAGTCGGCGGCGCACATCGCGGTTTTGCAACAGGAGAACGCCGAACTACGTGCGCGTCTTGATGCGATTGAGCTGCGCTTGGTGCAGTAAATTTCGCTGAGGCTCGGTTGCGCTCACAAGACGGACTATTCGTTGAGTTCGGAAAATGCGAGCGATGTGTGTTCTGCCGTCGAGGTAGGCGATGGCAGGCGAACCGCCTCTGACTTGAGCGCGCGCATTTGTAAATCCTCCGTCAGCGGGGGCGAGCCCCGCTGACGGAGGATTTACAAGAGCTGTTGACGTTGTAGCGGTGCCTGCCCAGCTGGTTTGGCTTTACTGGGGCATCACCGTTTGGGCGCTCAGTTTCTCGCGTCCTCTACTTTCGCCCACCTCTCCCGTCAACAATGTCTGCGCTGTTGCTTTTCTCAATCCCGTCACCAGTGCGCGCGTGCTGTTGACTGGATTCGGCGTGATATTCACCGACCTGGACGTCGCCGGGACGACGCCGTTGCGGTTCGTTGACCACAATGACATCAATCGGATCGCCGTCGCCGCTTCGTCCTCGCCCGGCGGGTTTTCGTTTTTTGGCGGTCTCATAACCCACGGCATCGCGCGTATCGCCATTGGCAATATGGCCGTCGGCCCCAGCGGCAACAGCGTCTGTTCCGACACTGAGGTGGCTGATGACTTCATCTACGGCGAACTGCGCGCAAATGCAGCGTTCAAGAATGTTTTAGAGTCGGTGCGCCGACGTACCCAAAAAAGCGTTAGAGGTGCACGGCCGCGACATCCAGGACGTAGCGATCCACGTTGTCGGATTGCGCATTCCTGCCGCGTTCAGCCAATCCAGACTGCGCGGCCACAGTCATACGGGTCTGCAGATATCCGGTGATAACCCATCGTGGCCGCTGATCGGACACTTTTGCGTGTACTCGACGGAGAACCTCGCCGCCTTCAGTCGAAGTCGGCAGCTGTTCCTCAATCAACTAGACAAGCACAGAGGTGCCGTCATGCACTATGTTCCATGCCATCCACTGCATTGCCTGATCGCGGTTCTGCTTCTCTTGGCCAGCGCTGCAGCGGAGGCAGCGGTCTGCACCTGGAATGTCTCCAGCGGCAATTGGAGCGTCATTGCCAACTGGAGCGGGTGCGCCGATGTCCCCGGGCCATCAACGCGCACCCCAGGAGCGACCGACACCGCACTGATCAACAGTGGGGCAGCAAGTTTCAATGTCAATGCGACTGTGGCCGAGTTCGAAATAGGCAGCGGCGCATCATTGACGTTGACCGGGGGCGCCGAACTAACGTTGACCGCAAGCAACGCTTTGCGCCTCAATGGTGGTCTGCTGTCGACGACCAACTCTGCTCCGTTTCCGTTTTTCCGGGTGATCATTGCGAGTGGCGGCAGCGGTCAGGTTCTGGCCACCAGCACGCTGTCCAATACCGTGGAGCTGGAGAACCGCGGTCAGCTGGAGCTGATCTCTGCCAGCGGTACCGCGCTCAACCTGCTTGATCTCAGTCGTGTCATCAACACCAGCGGCTCAACGTTCGTACTTGGTGGCGGTAATCCGCGCCTGCATCTGGATGGCCAGGTGCCATTCACCGTGCAAGCAGGGGCTACATTGAGCACGAACGGCAATGTCTACATTGGCGAAAGTATTGTCATCCCCGGCTCGCCACGCATCGAGAGCTTCGGCACCCTTGCCCACGTCGGGCCGGGCACCTTGACGGTGAGGAGCAATGGCAGCGGCAGCGGTGCCGCCATATTGCAGGCAGAGGGGCAGCTTTCGATCAGCAACGGCACTCTGTTGTGCGATGGCGTGGTCGACAACTGCCGGCACCAGAACGGCGGTGGCGGCAGCGCCAATCTCACTATCGTTCTCGACAATGGCACCTATTCACGCGGCGGTCCGACGGGCAGTTTTTTCGGCCTGCCGCTGGGCAGCAAGCTGATCGGCACGGGCGTCATTGATGGCTCACTATCCAACTTCGCCGGGTCACTCGCGCCGGGCGCCGAGAATGGTCCGCCGTATGGCAATCTGTCGATCTCCGGTACCGCTGCGGTACGCAACGGCACCGAGTTCCGCCTCGACCTGGGCGGCAGTGTGCCCGGCAGCTTCGATACCATTTCATTCGGCGGCAGCACGCGGTTTCCTGCCAGCGTCAACGCAACACTCAGGTTGCAACTCGCGCCCGGCTTCGCACCCGCGATGGACACGGTGTTCCCGTTGATCACTTATGCCAGCGTGCTCGTTGAACCCGGCGAGCCAACGATCAGCCTGGTTGAGAGTAACTACGTGCTGGACTGGGCCACGCGCTTTACACCGACTGCGTTGGAGGTATTTCCGGCGCCGCGGATCAGCATCGACGATGCCCAGCTGATTGAAGGCAACGCCGGCAGTGCGACCATGTCCTTTGCCGTGCGCTTGTCGCAGCCGAGTACCCAGACGGTGACGGCGAAAGTGGTCAAAGGACTATTTGGCACAGCAACCGATGGGCCGCCGCCCGGCGGCGACTACTTGGCGACGGGTGCCGGACAAACCGTTACGTTTGCTCCGGGCGAAGTCATGCATCCGGTAACCGCTCAGATCAGCGGTGACGTCGTTGTGGAAGCGGACGAGGCGTTCGCGTTCGATCTGCTCCGCGACAACGTGCAAAACGCCGCTATGGGCAATGGGGTGCGTGGCAAGCTCAGCGCCGCTGGCACCATCGTCAGCGACGACCTGCCCGTAGGCACCCGATTCGTACTGGTCGGCAAGGACAGTGCGAGCAATCACATTCGTCGCTACACCACCACCGGAACCTACCTCGACACCTGGAACACACAGCAACCGAACGCCTTTGGCTATCCCAACACCGGTCAGTGCTTTGCGCCCAATGGCGATGTGCTGGCGACGCGCTTCGCGCATAGCTCGCCGATGCTGTTCAGCCGACACGGTGCAGTGCGCAACGCTGCCTTCGGCGATACCGCGGGCATCTATTTCAACCGCCATGAATCCTGCGTGTTTGATCAAATCGGCAATGTCTACGTCGGCCAGGCCGGATTCGACGCTACGCCAACCGACGCGCAAGTGCCGGTGCTGAAATTCAATTCGTCCGGTGTGTTGCTCGATAGCTTCGTCTTGCCCACCGGACCCCGCGGCACCGATTGGATCGATCTTGCCAGCGATCAATGCACGCTCTATTACACGTCCGAAGACACCACCGTTCGTCGTTACAACCTGTGCACACGTACCGCTTTGGCGAACCTGATCACGCTGCTGCCAACCGTGCCCAACGAACCCTGTTACGCGCTACGGTTGCGTCCAAATCGGGAACTGATGCTGGCCTGTCAGGAAGAGGTGTACCGCATCAGTCCGCAGGGTGCGCATCTGCAAACCTACACGCGGCAAAGCCTGGGCGAAACCAATGTGCAAGGCTTGTTCGCCATCAACCTCGATCCGGACGGAACATCGTTCTGGACCGCCGGCGGTCTGAGCGGCAATGTCTATCGCGTTGACATCGCCAGTGGCGTGGTGTTGACCACCTTCAACAGTGGACCCGGCGGTGTGAGCGGACTAAGTGTCTACGACGAATTGTTCGACACTTCCAGCGACGTTTTATTCAGCAACGGCTTCGAGCTCAACACGAGCGCGAGCCCGGTCGCGTCGCTGTTTGATCTGCAGCAGAGTGACTGTGCTGAGGTCGTGCGCGATGATCGCAATGCGATGCCCCACTACCGGCCGTTGTTGTGGATGGCGACTCTGTCCAGTCCAACCTGTACCGATTGATCGCTATGGCCGCCGACGCTGCGTTTTCGCGTGTACCAAGTATGCCGGAGCCTTAAACGCTCCACCACAGCGGAGCGCGCAAGTGAAATTGAGGCCCTTACTGTTGTCGCTATTGTGGTTTGCGTCGCTGTGCGCGCAAGCCAACACTATTTCGGTTACCACCGAGAACGACGAATTCGGCATCTTTCTGGGCGACTGCTCGTTGCGTGAGGCGGTTCAGGCCGCCAACACAAACGCTGCATTCGGCGGATGCCCGGCCGGCAGCAGCAGCGGATTCGATACGATCCGCGTTCCCGCTGGGCGCTACTTGATGGATGTCGGCAGCGTGGATGAGGACGCGAACGCTGAGGGCGATCTGGACATCATCAGTGAGATGATCATCGACGGCCAAGGCGGCGCGGCGCGCACCATCGTCGAGAGCGCTGGCAGTGCCGGAAATCGCGACCGATTGTTTCACTTGGCCAGTAGCTCGGCCGCGCTCTACGTGTATGACCTGAGCCTGCGCGGCGGTGAAGTGGCGGGCACCGTGGCCCCGGACGGCGGCGTGATTCGGCGTACCGCCGGCACGTTCGCGTTGGTTCGCAGCGTTGTCACTGGCGGCGTCGCACGCCATGGTGGCGGTATCTACAGTAGCGGCAACGGCAGTGTCTTGGCCCTGCAGAGCACAATCTTCGGTAATACCGCGACGGGCTCTGGAGGCGGCATTTACTCCGCCAGCGGTGTCGAATCCGTGCTGACCAACGTTACCGTCAGCGGCAACTTCGCCGACAGCGGTGCGGGTGGGATCAGCACGACCGGCCGACTGCGCCTGGCCAGTTCCACCCTCGCGTTCAATCGCGGCGGTAACGCCGCTGGTGGCTTGGCTTTCACCGGTGCCAGCAATTTTGCCGACACCGTCATTTTCTACAACACTATTTTCGCCGACAACAGCGACAGATTTGGTGGCACCAACTCCGATATCTCCTGCTTTGGCAGCACGCTTCACGGCGGCGGGTTCAACCTCATCCAGCGCAGTACTTGTCAGCTGGCTCAAACCAATGGTTCGTTTACCGGTGATGCGCGACTCAGTCCGTTGTTCGATTTCGGCGCAGGTGTTCCCACTCATGCGTTGCTGGCTGGCAGCGACGCTTTGGATGCCGGTGCGCCTTCAACAAGCGGCGTCGCCTGCCCCGCTGGCGACGCCCGCGGCGTGCTGCGTCCGGACGACTTCTGCGACGTGGGTGCTTACGAACGGATCTACGATTTTTCGGTAAACACCAGCACCGATGCCGTCGATGTGAACCTCGGCGACGGCCTGTGCCGTACCGCGGCCAATCAATGCAGCCTGCGCGCGGCGATCCAGGAGGCGAGCGAGGATGGAGGTAGGCATATGATCCGACTGCCGGCCGGAACTTACAATATCAACCTGGCCGGTAGCGGCGGCACGGGCGGCGATCTCGATATCAGGCCAGCCGCGAGCGACAGCGTCCGCCAGATCGCCGTGTTCGGTGCCGGCGCGAATACTACGCGCATCGTCGGCTCTGGCGTCGATCGCATCTTTGATATCCATGGCGACTTAGGCAGCGCGAACGAATATCCAACTGCAGTCGCTTTGATTGCGGTTACGGTAAAAGGAGGTCATGTCATCGCTCCGAACACCAGTGACCCCTATGGTGGCGGCATCCACTTGTCCAATGCAGACTTGCTCTTGGTCGATGCGGTCGTGGCTGACAATGACATCGTCGATGGACACGGCGGCGGTATCGCAATCTACGACGCCAATCCCAACGGCGACCTGCTCGCTCGTGCGCAACTGGAACGCACCGCAGTGATCAACAATCGCCAGGAAAATTCGCCCAACGCGACAATCGGCTACCAAGGCGGTGGCGTCTACGTGGGCGCGGGAGTACTGCATGCCAGCAATAGCACGATCTCGAGCAACGTTGCCGACAACGGCGGCGGGCTGTCGATCGATGGCAGTTATAGCCGTGCGACATTGGTCAATGTCACCGTTGCCGCCAACAGCGCCAGCGGCAGAGCAGGTGGCCTGTATGTGCGCAACGCTGCGGTCGAGGCCAGGAATTCGGTCATTGCCAACAACAACCTTGATCAACCGACCACTACCATTGGTCCGGACTGCTATGCCACGATCAGCGATCCTCTAGTCAGCCTGGGCTACAACGTGATCGGCGCAAGCACCGACTGCGCGCTGGCCGGCGATGTCGTCACCAATCAAGTTGACATGGACGCGATGCTGAGCCCGCTCGATCAAACTGGCTTGGGACTACCGACCCATTATCTTTACGCCGGAAGTCCCGCGTTGGGCATCGCACCGGCTGTCCAATGTATCGACGCAAACTTGATACGGGTCTGGCACGACCAGAATTATTTGCCGCGCCTGACTGCAGGCAGCAATTCTTGCGACGCCGGCGCCAGCGAAGGAGAAATTGAAGTGCCTACGGATTTGGTGTTTGGCGACGGATTCGAAAGCAGTTGAGGCATTGAATTGAGGGATTTTTTCGGGAGCGTGCGTCGATCGTCGATGTGACAATGGACCCGTGCGCGGCAGTCGAGTTTTCCGGCAACGGCAACGGCAGAGGAACGAGCCAAAAAAATAGCTACTTACGACGCGTAGGGTGGGTGCAACCCACCATTGTGAAGCGTTCGGGAGTGGTGGGTTGCACCCACCTTACTGAGAAAAGCTGATCCGCGCCGGCAGCACCATGGCCGCTGTTGCTGCCCTTTTGCGTGTACCCATGCAGATCGGGGCACAATTGTCTCGCTATTCCGGAACCACCATGCAATTCGCTCATCTGCTTCGAATCGGACTCGCGCTCTCGCTGCTGATCAGTGCAACAGTGGGAAGGACGGCGACGTTCTGCGTTGATTCACCCACTGAACTGACCACGGCATTCAACGCCGCTGGCAGCAACAACGAGGACGACGTGGTGCGCATCAAGACGGGCACATACGCCACCAGCGCCGGCAGCAATGCCTTTCACTATGCGACCAATCAGAGTTTCGCCATCACCGTGCAAGGTGGCTGGGAGGCGTTTCTGCAGTTTGATTGTTTTCGTCGTATCGACGATCCCACGGCGACCATCCTGAGCGGTTCCAACGTGCGACGCGCGCTGCAGATGTCCGGCAATCCCGGAACCTCGGGCACGATGGTCATCGAGAATCTGACGCTGCGCGACGGACACGCTGTCGAGCACGGCGGCGGTTTGCGGCAACAGGGTGGTGGCGCTGGCTTTACCGGCAATGTGCGCGTTGAGCGCGTGTACTTCCGCAATAATGTGAGCGAGAGTCTGGGCGGTGGCGCTTCCATTGCGTCCGAGGGAATCGTTGAACTCCGCAACAATTTGTTCCTCGGCAATCACGCCGACTCCAACCATGGTGCTGCCGTGATCACTGCGTTGTTCGCCAGCGCCAGCAGCGTGCGCAATTTCATCGGCAACAATACGGTGGTGGCCAACACCTGCGGCGTTGGCGGTAATTGCCAGACCGGCGGTTTTCTGGTGTTCGGCACTGCGCGCGCCTCGGTCTACAGCAACGCGTTTTTCGCCAACGATGGCAACGACGTTCAATTCGGCGGGGCCAGCGCCGACCTGCTGTTCAACAACATCCATCAGTTTTTCGGCACACCGGTCAACAATATTGGCAATATCGACGTGGCCGATCCGCTGTTCGCCAATGTGCTTGCACTCGACTTTCGCCTGCGCTTCGAGTCGCCGCTGCGCAATGCTGGTTTTCCGGGCACAGATCCAGGCGAGGTCGACTTCGCTGGTGCGCCGCGCATCAACGATGATCGGATCGATATCGGTGCCTTCGAAAACAGCGAAGTGCTGTTCAAGAATAGCTTCCAAACTTTGCAATGATGTCTCTACCAGCTGACTGACGCCGGCGTGACCGGATCAGCGCAACGGTTCAAGCCAGCCGTATTTGTCCGGTGTGGTGCCCTTGAACAAGCCGAAGAACAATTCCTGGACCCGCGCGGTGATCGGGCCAGGCTTGCCTTCCCCGACTGGCTTGCCATCGACCGACTTGATTGGCGTGATCTCGGCGGCGGTGCCGCACATGAACAGTTCGTCGCATAAGTACAGATATTCGCGTGGCATGTCGCGTTCGATTACTTCAATGCCGTGGTCGCGCGCCAGCGTCATGATCGTGTCGCGGGTGATGCCGTTGAGGATGGCACTCGAGACCGGAGTAGTGTGCAACTTGCCATTGAAGACCAGAAACAGATTCTCGCCGGCGCCTTCCGAGAGTAGGCCAGTGGTCGCCAGCGCGATGCCTTCACCGAAGCCGAGGCGACGCGCCTCACGGGCGATCAGCTGCCCTGAAAGATAATTGCCGCCAGCCTTGGCACCAGCCGGAATGGTATTGGGCGCGACCCGGTTCCAGCTCGAGACCATGGCATCGATCCCCGTGGCAACGACATCGTGGCCGAGGTACTGACCCATTTTCCACGTTGAAACCGAGGTTTCCGTCGGGCAGTCGGCATTCAAGCCGAATCCGCCCAGGCCGCGGAATGCGAAGGGGCGCAGATAGGCTTCTCCAAAACTGTTGGCATGCAGCACCGCGTGGCAGGCGTCAGTAATCTGGCCGATGTTGTAGGGCATGGGCAGCTCATAGATCTTGGCCGAGCTATACATCCGCTTGAGATGTTCCTGCAGCCGGAAAATGATCGGGCCCCGGTTCGTGTCGTAGCTGCGTACACCCTCGAACACCGAAGAGCCATAGTGAATCGCGTGCGCCATCACATGCGTCGTGGCTTCCTGCCACGGCTTGATGCTGCCGTTATGCCAGATGAATTCGGGGTACTGCATGGCCATGATGAACTCCGCGTCGAGGACGAACGCCTATGTTGACTGAGCCTCTGGCAGCGCGAAAGCCTGTGCGATAAATTGCCTTGGATTCGACGTATTCCGCGGCTGAGCGCACCGGTACAGGGCGCTCGATCAAGTCGTGCCGGCCGTGGTTGCGTACCAGGGTAGACATTTTCAGCTCAGTCGCTCGATCACATTCAATGTCGCCTTGGCGCGATTGAGTGTGTAGAAATGCAAAGCGTTGACGCCACCGTCGATCAGCCGTCGACACATAGTCGCCACCAGATCGGCGCCGAATTCACGGATGGCTTCACCATCATCGGCGTGCGCGCGCATGCGTCGATCGATCCAGCGTGGGATTTCTGCGCCGCAGATATCGGAAAAGCGTTTGAGCTGCGCGTAGTTTCCGATCGGCATGATGCCGGGCACAATGGGTTTTTCAATGCCGGCGCGGCGCGCATCGTCGACGAAGCGGAAAAACGCGTCTGTGTTGAAGAAGTACTGTGTGATCGCGCCGTCGGCACCGGCGTCGATCTTGCGTTTGAAGTTCTCCAGGTCGCAGAACGCATCGTCGGCCTGCGGGTGCACTTCGGGGTAGCATCCGACCTCGATATGAAACGCGCTGCCGGTCTCATCCCGAATGAACTCGACCAGTTCATTGGCATAGCGAAAGTCGCCAAAACCTGCCATGCCCGAGGGCATGTCGCCGCGTAGCGCAACAACGCGCTTGCAGCCCATTGCCTGATATAGCTTTAGCAACTGCCGGATCTCCTCGCGCGTGCCGCCCATGCAGGAAATATGCGGCGCGGCGTCAAGCCCGTGATCCTGGCGCAGCATGCGCACCGTCTCCGGCGTATACGACAGAGTGGAACCGCCAGCTCCGAAGGTCACGCTGGCGTATTCCGGATTGAGCGCAGTCAACCGCGGCAGGGCCTTGCGCAGCGTGTCGCGCTGTTCGTCGGTCTTGGGCGGGAAGAATTCCAGGGAAATCTGCATGGTCGCGAGATCGGAAGGGTTGGGTCCGCTCAGTATATCTCTCTGTCCGGATGAAAAGATGTATTCGTTCATTCTTCACCTTTGAATGCTTGACGGCCGGCAAAGGATCACTGAATGTTCAGTACAGCCCGCACAGCGTTTGAGTCAGCGTGCAATGCGGCAGGGGCTTGATTGAAAGCCCTCCAATCTGGACCTGGGGAGGATCTGGCGGCGATGGCGCAGGGCGCGAATTTCCACCATGACCATGGCATCCTGAATCTTCGCCGTTTTGCGCAGGAGATCGACGACACACGTCGACGCGTTGTCATCGGTGGTTCGTTCTATGTGCTTGGCTGGCTATTGCTCGCGATTTACTCGCCGGTATTCAACCACTATCCGATCCCAACGGTGCTGATCGCGCTGTTCTTCATTGGCCTGGCGATAGCGCGTGTGGTTATCGTTCCGCCGGCAGCGCCAGCCACGGCGCGCCGCATGGTCTGGCTGAACCTGCAGTGGGTGATCATCCAGATCTCGGCCGGCGTCTGGGGCGGCGTGTTGTTGTGGACTCTGCTTGATCCTTTGCTCGAACCGGCTCGCATGGCGTTGATGATTGCAACGGCGGGGTTCGCCACAGCGCTTGCGCATACCTACTGTATGCGGCTTTGGGCATCGCTGGTCGCCATCGTGGTGATGTACGTGCCGAGCATGATGCTGATGTGGATCCCGGGGCATGACCGCGCCGTGGCATTTACCCTGTCGGTCTATTTTGTCTACGTGCTTTCGGCGTTGGTGCGCAGTCATCGCGATTATCAAGACCGTCTCGATGGCGACGAAGAATTGCGCCAGCAGCGCGATCGTTTCGAACAGATGAGCCGCACGGATTGGCTCACCACACTGGCCAACCGTCGTCATTTTGTTGAGGCACTGGAAGACGCAATCGGCGAAGCGAATCGTGGCTGCAAATTACTGGCATTGCTGGTCATGGACGTCGATCACTTCAAGCAGATCAATGATCTGCACGGACACACGGTTGGCGACCGATGTTTGGCCGGCTTTGCCGCACAGATGAAGCAGGTGTTCGCTGGCAAAGGTGAGCTCTGCGCGCGACTGGGCGGCGAGGAGTTCGCCGTGCTGATTCCCGGCTATGAGCAGGTGGCGGCGTCGGCGCGCGCAGACGCATTCCGGGTTGGGCTTGCGGCGGCGACCATGGTCCCGGAGCTGTCGAACTTGCGTCTGCGCGTCAGTATCGGTGTGGGAGCCTTCGATAAAAATCGGCACGAAAACGCCGACCAGTTTTTCGGTGATGTCGATCGCGCGCTGTATCGTGCCAAGCAGCAGGGCCGCGATCGCGTGTGTCGGATCGACGAATTCCAGTGAGTCGCGTAGCTGCCGAAAATCGACGATGTGAAATCCAGTGGCGTGGGAACGTGTGCTTCGCAAACAGGAAGGGGCGCTCAACGCGCCCCTTCCTTGTTGACTAAGCACGCTGCAAGGATCAGTAACGGTAGTGCTCCGGCTTATACGGGCCGTCGGCGTCGACGCCCAGATAAGCCGCCTGTTCTGGAGTCAGCCGGGTGAGCTTCACACCGATTTTTTCCAGGTGCAGTCGCGCCACTTCTTCGTCCAGCTTCTTCGGCAGGCGGTAAACCGTTTTCTCGTAGACGTCCTTGTTTGTCCACAGGTCGAGCTGTGCCAGTGTCTGGTTGGAAAACGAATTGGACATGACAAAACTCGGGTGGCCAGTGGCGCAGCCCAAGTTGACCAAGCGGCCTTCGGCAAGCAAGAACATTTCACGCCCGGGTTTGCCGTTGACGCCGGGAAGTTTGTACTTGTCGACCTGGGGTTTGATGTTGATTTTCTGCACACCGACCAGCTGGTTGAGCTTATCGACCTGGATCTCATTGTCGAAGTGGCCGATGTTGCAGACGATGGCCTGATCCTTCATCGCCAACATGTGATCGGTGGTGATCACATCTTTATTTCCCGTGGTCGTGACATAGATGTCGGCGGTACCCAGCGTCGATTCCAGTGTGTCCACCTGGAAGCCCTCCATCGCCGCCTGCAGCGCATTGATCGGATCGATTTCGGTCACCACCACGCGACAGCCGTAGGCGCGCAGAGAATGAGCTGAGCCCTTGCCGACATCGCCATAGCCGCAGACCACGGCCACTTTGCCAGCGAGCATCACGTCCATCGCACGCTTGAGGCCATCGGCCAGCGACTCGCGGCAGCCGTACAGGTTATCGAACTTGCTCTTGGTGACTGAGTCGTTGACGTTGATGGCTGGCACCAACAACTTGCCTGCCTCAACCATCTGATAAAGACGATGCACGCCCGTAGTGGTTTCCTCGGACACGCCGCGCCAGGACTTGATCACATTGGTCCAGAACCCTGGCCGTTCCTTTGCTACACGCTTGAGCAGGTTCTTGATGATCTGCTCTTCGTGCGAATCCGACGCGGTGTTGACCCAGTCGCTGCCTTTCTCAAGTTCGTAGCCCTTGTGCAACAGCAGGGTGACATCGCCACCATCGTCGACCACCAGTTCCGGACCCTTGTTGCCGGGGAACGTCACTGCGTCAAGCGTGCAGTCCCAATACTCTTCCAGCGTCTCACCTTTCCACGCAAACACCGGCGTGCCGGTGACCGCAATCGCCGCAGCAGCATGGTCCTGAGTCGAAAAAATATTGCACGACGCCCAACGCACTTCGCCGCCCAGATCCTTCAAGGTCTCGATCAACACGGCGGTCTGGATTGTCATATGCAACGATCCAGTGATGCGTACGCCCTTCAACGGCTTGTTGGCGGCGTGTTTCTTGCGAATCGACATCAAGCCCGGCATTTCATGCTCGGCGATTTCGATTTCTTTGCGGCCCCAGTCGGCGAGCGACAGGTCGGCGACCTTGTGGTCAGGTTTCAACTGAACGACTGCGTTCATTGGCTTGCTGCTCCGTAGTTTGAGCGGGCGCTGTTGGGTGAACACCGGCCGAGCCTGGCTTGTCCTGGGATGGGGAAATTCACCATCTCGGCAAGTCGCAGCGCCCCTCGGCGGGCGAGCGGGCATTCTAGCCATGTTTTATCGGTGTGGGATGAACGAAGCGTCAACCCGGACGAACGTCAAACTGGACAAACTTTGGTCCGGCACCAAGGCAGGCGCACTGCCGCAAAGCCAGCTGCCAGGCCCTAGGTTGCGTCGCAACTGGAGATGAGATCGAGACTCTGCGCGCACGCGGAAGACCACTCGCTATCCTAATCCGCTGAACCGCTTTATTTTTTTCCGGCCATAGCTATAATGCGCGGCTCCGTGATTGCCGGTTGCCCGGAAACGCAATCCTCAATCACGTTCGCCCACATTCAAAGTATCCGAGAACACTATGGTAAAGATTCGCCTGTCCCGTGGCGGTGCGCCCAAGCGACCGTTCTATCACATTTTGGTCACCGACAGCCGTAGCCCGCGTGATGGCCGCAGCATCGAGCGCGTTGGCTTTTACAATCCGGTGGCTACCGGCAAGGAAGTCAAGCTCAAGCTCGACGCAGAGCGCATCAGCGAGTGGATGTCCAAGGGCGCGCAGCCGACGGACAAAGTACGTTCCTTGATCAAGGAAGCGGCCAAGCAAGCCGCCTGATTGTGTGCCAGAGACGATCGCGGCAATGAGCGACCGTTGGTTGACGCTGGGTCGCATCGTCGGAGTGTTTGGAGTCAAAGGTTGGGTAAAAGTCGAGTCGTTTACCGAGCCCCGGAACAACCTGTTCAACTATCGCGAGTGGCGATTGGCTTCGGCCACTTTGATCACAGCAACGTTGGAACAGGGCAAGGCGCAAGGTGCGGGTATGGTGGCCAAGTTGGTTGGCATCGAGGATCGCGAGCAGGCCGCAAACCTGATCGGATCGGAAATCCAGGTGCCACGTAGCCAGCTGCCCGAAACCAAACCCGGCGAACATTACTGGGTCGATCTGGAAGGGTTGGAGGCTTTCACCACGGATGGCGCGAAGCTGGGCGTGGTATCGCATCTGTTTGCCACCGGTGCAAACGATGTGATTGTGATCTCGGGCAGTGATGTGAAGGGTGCGCGCGAGCACCTGGTGCCTTACGTGATGGGCCACTACGTCAAGCAAGTGGATATGGTCGGAAAGAAGATCGTGCTGGACTGGGACCCGACATTCTGAGCAGCGCATGCGCATCGATGTCGTAACCCTGTTCCCCGAATTTGTACAGCTGGCCGCGCAAGTCGGTGTGGTCGGCAGGGCACAAAGTCGTGGTCTATTGACGGTGGTAACGTGGAATCCGCGCGATTTCACCAGCGATCGCCACAAGACTGTTGATGATCGACCGTTTGGCGGTGGTCCCGGCATGGTGATGTTGACCGAGCCGTTACGCACTGTTATTGCGGCAGCACGCAGCGCCGAAGCGGTGGCGCCGGTAATCTACCTCAGCCCGCAAGGCGAGCGGTTGACCCAGCGTAAAGTGGAATTGTTGTCGAAGTTGCCGCGTTTTGTTTTGTTGTGCGGTCGCTACGAGGGAGTAGATGAGCGCGTCATTGACGAATGTGTCGATGAGGAGCTGTCGATCGGAGATTATGTGTTGTCCGGCGGTGAGCTTGCCGCCAGTGTGGTGATCGACGCGGTTGGGCGCCTGCAGGAAGGAGCGCTCGGCGACGCTGATTCGGCGAAGCAGGATTCCTTCGCCGATGGCTTGCTCGATTGTCCGCACTACTCGCGCCCGGTGCGCGACGGCGAGCAAACTGTACCGGAGGTGCTGATGTCAGGTAACCATGCGCAGATCAAGCGCTGGCGACTGAAACAGGCATTGGGAAGAACCTGGTTACGCAGACCCGATCTGCTGGCCAGAATGGATTTGGACAAGGCAGCCAGGAAGCTGCTGGAAGAGTTTCGGCAGGAATACTTGGCCGATCACGCATGACCGGGGCATTGGATGCCGTGGTCAAATATGAAACTGGATGACAGCTATGAACCTCTTGCAACAGTTTGAACAAGCACAGATTATCCGCACGCTTCCGGAGTTTGGCCCGGGCGATACGGTGGTCGTCAACGTGAAAGTGAAGGAAGGCAACCGTGAGCGCTTGCAGGCTTACGAGGGTGTCGTCATCGCCAAGGCCAACGGCGGCCTCAACTCCTCGTTCACCGTGCGCAAGATCTCGCATGGCTTCGGCGTCGAGCGTGTATTCCAGACCCACTCTCATGTCATCGACTCGGTCGAAGTGAAGCGTCGTGGTGACGTGCGTCGCGCCAAGCTCTATTACCTGCGCGATCTGCAGGGCAAGGCGGCGCGTATCCGCGAAGATCTGGGCGCCACCAAGAAGCGTTAGGCCTTGTCGCGCTTCAGCGCGACTGCCGTACGTTTTGCCCCCAACACCAACGGCCGCTACGAGCGGCCGTTGGTGTTTGTGCTTTCGCCACCGTTGGTGGCGGGTGGTGAGCGCGGCTGGCCACGTCGTAGCGGCGTGATGCCACGATTGAGCAAGGGGCAAGGTGGGTGCAACCCACCATTGCGGCACCAAGCAAACGTGGGTTGCATCCACCGTGCGCAGTACGCAGAGCCTTAAGCGTTCGCGGCTAGGCGCCGCGCGCACCGGGCGGCTGCCAACACAACCTGTTTGCTGCTCGATCTGTCGGCTTGAATCCGGCCGTCGCAACCACCACATCTGCGCCACTCATCCTCTGCTTTTCAAGGTAATCACATGTCCGCCACCGCCGCGCCCACTGAAACCCGTCGTTTCGAAGCCGAAGTCGAACAGGTACTCCGACTGGTTACACATTCGCTTTACTCGCACAAGGAGATTTTCCTGCGCGAATTGATCTCCAACGCTTCTGATGCCTGCGACAAGCTGCGCTTCGAAGCCATTGCCAATCCTGCGCTCAGCGAAGGTGACAGCGACTATCGCATCGAAATCGAGATCGACAAGGCCGCGCGCACACTGACCTTGCGCGATAACGGCATCGGCATGAGCCGCGACGAAGTCATCGAGAACATCGGCACGGTGGCCCGCTCGGGTACGCGGCGCTTCCTGGAAACGCTGTCCGGCGACGCGCGCAAGGACACTGCATTGATCGGGCAGTTCGGCGTGGGGTTCTATTCTGCATTTGTGGTGGCCGACAAAGTCACACTGACGACGCGACGTGCCGGCGCCGAAGCTGAGGAAGCGGTGCGCTGGGAATCCACAGGCACCGGCGAGTACACGCTGGAAACCGTGAGTGAGGCGCGCCGCGGCACCTGCGTTACTTTGCACCTCAAACCTGAAGAAGATGAGTTCCTGGAGCCGTGGCGTGTGCGCACGCTGGTTGGCAAATATTCCGATCACATCGCGTTCCCGATCCGCATGGCAAAGGAAGCGCACAACGACCAGGAAGGCGACAACGACGACGCGCCGGAGCCCAAGCCCAAGCTCGAGCCAGAAACGATCAACCACGCTTCCGCACTCTGGGCGCGGCCAAAGACCGAGCTGAGCGAAGCGGACTATCAGGGCTTCTACAAGCATTCTGCGCATGCCTACGATGAGCCGCTGGCGTGGACACACAATCGCGTCGAGGACCCGCCTTTTGTCGGTTCCTGTTGTTCGTCGCGATCGCCGTTGTGTCCATTCCGCTGGCGCGTGCCGCTGGTGATTCGATCGCTCTGCCGAAGGGCCTGCCGGCCG
>JANMSL010000100.1:0-28894 GCA_031389245.1 Lysobacterales bacterium
CGACGCACCGCGCGTGCATAGGCGCGCGCATCGGAGGGGTCGGCGTTCACGATCAGGAAGAGCTTGCCGCGCAGGTTGTCAAACACCGCCAACTCTTCGGCCAACATCAGGCAAATGTCCGGCATCCCGAGGCAGTCCTCATTGCTGAATGCCTTCAACTTCGGTTCGACGTAGCGCGCACATTCGTAGCCGAAATAGCCCACCCAACCGCCATGAAACTTGGGCAAGCCCTCGATTGCGGGCACTTTGTAGCGCGCCTTGATCAGCTCCAACTCGGCCAACGGGTCGGCGACCTCGCGCTCAGCGATGATCACGCCTTCGTCCTCTTCGACAATGCGGTTGCCATACACTTTGAGTACCAATCGTGCGGGCAGGCCGATGATGGAATGCCGACCCCAACGCGATCCGCCTTCGACCGATTCGAACAAGTACGAATAGGGCGCATCGGCGAGTTTGAGAAATACCGACAGTGGCGTATCGAGATCCGATAGCACCTCGCGCACAACCGGAATTCGGTTGAAGCCCGCAGCGGCATAGGCGTCGAATTGGTCTTTGCTGAGCATGGGCATGGGTCGCGTCGGGTTGATGGGATTTGACTAGGGGTTTGTGGTCACACTCAGGCACCAATCGATACGCGCGATGTGATCGATATCGGGTCGTCGCGATCAGGCCGCAGCTTTGCCGATCAACGGGTCATCGATCACGCGGCTCGTATTCGTGTTCAAGCGGATCCAGCTTGCGTGCGAACGAAGAATAGTAGCGTAGTGTTGCAGACGCGCCGCCAGGATCAACGCGGAATGCCGCGCAACTTCAGCCGAAACTCGACACCGGCTTCGCCAGGGAGATTGACGGCGCTGGCGCTGCCGCCGTGCGAAGCCGCAATCAGACGCACGATGTACAGGCCCAAGCCCAGATGCGGCACTTCGCCAGCAGCGCGCAGCGAACCGGCGTCGCGCATGCTGACCAACGAATCAAACAAGCGCTCCTGCATTTTCTCTGGCAACGGCGGGCCGGAGTTGGCAACAGCAATCTCGGCGCCATCGCTGTCGCGCGACAGCTTGATGCGAATCCAGCCATCGTCGCGTGCAAACCCCTTGGCGTTGTCGAACAGTTTGTCCAACGCCTGTGCAATCAACTCGGGCGCGCCGTGGAAGCGCAGCGGCGCGTCCGGCAGCATCAAATGCAAGGTGCGATTGCCAGCCAGCTGGCGATAGGATTCGGCGCAGCCGCGGACTACTTCGGTGAGGTCGAAGTCCTCGCCCTCGGCGGAATTGATCGCTTTCTCCATGCGGCTGGCTTCCGACATGCTGCGCAGTATTCCCCACAGCCGATCGGCACCATCGCGGGCACGGTCGGCATAGACACGCGCCGATTCCGGCAGACTCTCGTGGTCGAGGTTGTCGAGTGAAGAACGCACGATGGCGAGCGGGGTGTTGAGCTCATGCGAGAGTTTGGTGGCCAGCGTTTTCAGGTAATCGTTGTAGCCGCCGATCTCGTCCAGCAACTTGGCGAAGCTGCGCGACAGATCGCCGATCTCGTCGGTTGCTTTCAGGTGTGGCAGCTTGGGATCAAGGCGACCATCAGGTTTGAGCACGCGTTCGGTGGCGTAGTGCAGACGACGGATGCGCCAGCTGAGAACGCCGGCAAAACCAAACAGCACCAGACCGGCGACCAGCACAGCCAACAAACTGACCGCGATCAACTCAGCCACCGCACGGTTGGCGAGCACCAGCAGGGCTTCGCTGGGCCCTTCGTAAACCAGAGCAGCGCGGGTATCGCCATTCCAGCGTACCGGCACGGAGGCCGCGACAATCACCGCGCGCTCATTGGCAGAAGGTCGCCAGACGCTGGCGGGCAATCCGGACAGGGCAGTCCACACCTCGTCGGCATCGAGTTTGTCCAGGTCCCAGGCGTAATCTTCGGCGCGACTCAGCGGCGGCGCCAGCAGCAGGCGATAGAGCAGCGCATACCACCGATTGCGCGTAGCGCCGGGCGCGTTGCTTTCTGGCACGTTGAGGCCGCCCGCCTTGGCCAGTACGCGACCCTCGGCGTCGACCAGGCGCATACGCGTTCCCTTGCTCGCCAGCGCCCGCATCGACTGCACCATGGCGCCCTCGGGCCACCACAACGTTGCTGGGAAGGCGACTCCGGGTACTGACTCGAGCAAGGGCCAGGTAGAGCGGCTGGTGGTCGCATCGGCGTCCAGCATGGTCAGCGCAAAGCCATCTCCATCACGCCCGCTGCCCAGCGCAAACTCAATGCGATAACCCTGCTGGGTTTCCTGCCACTCACCGCGCAACGTGAGCGCCGCATCCGGCGGATCGGCTAACACCTGCAAGGCGCCAGGCGCAGCATTACCCAGTCGGAATCGGCGCGCGCGCTGCCCTTCCCCGATCAGCAGCATCAACTCGTCGCCGCTGCTATCGGTCGCGATATCAACGCGCTGACGACTTCCATCGACCACCTCGATGACCCCGAATACGGTTTCGCCGCGCGCCGCCAGGCGTAGACTCAGGCGGCCATCAGCACGTGACAGCGGGCGCAGTTGTTCGGCCTCCCAATCGTCCGCGCTGCCATCGAGCAACAGCACACGCGGCGCTTCCGCAAGGGCGATCAAGCGCCCGCCCGCAGGAATCATCGGCGAGGTGGCCACCAGTGCCTGGGCCAACGCCTGTGCGGAAAACAGCTGCGCCTGTTCCTGGCCCTGGCGCAGCAACACTTCCATCTGCTTGACGAACTGGAATCCCGCCCACGGCAATACCAGGGCGACCAGGGCAACGAGCAGCAGTTTGATGCGTAGCGACATGATCGAGTGTGGGAGCGCGGGTCAGCCGCAACGCGATGGACAGGCAGCGATCCTAGAGCATCGCGACTGATGTCGCTCCCACATCGCCGGGTCAGGGTTTCCAGCGGTAGCCGGCACCATGCACCGTGTCGATGTCATCGAAGTTCGGATCGATGGCGATGAACTTCTTGCGGATACGTTTGATGTGCGAGGTGATGGTGGCATCGTCAACCACGACCTGCGCATCACGCATCAACTGGTCGCGCGATTTGACGTGTCCGGGGTGGCGGACCATCGTGTGCACCATCCAGAACTCGGTCACCGTCAACGGAACTTCTACTTCGTTCCAGGTCACCAGCATGCGCTCGGGCAGCAAGGACAGCTGCCCTTGTCGCAGCACAGCCTCGGCGCCCTGAGGGCGGCGCAGCGCGTCGATGCGGCGAAACAGCGTATTGATGCGCGCGGTCAGGTGCGGCAGCGAGACATCCTTGGTCAGGTAGTCGTCGGCACCGAGGCGCAAACCCGAGATGATGTCAAAGTCCGAATCCCGCGCGGTCAGAAAGATGATCGGCAAGGTCGCCGATTTTTGACGCAGTTCGCGGCACAGGTCGAAGCCACCTTCTGGCTCGTCGCCCAGTCCGATGTCGATCAACACCAGGTCCGGAAGTCGCACGTCGAAGCCGCGACTGGCCTCCGGGCGTGAAGAATAGGACTGCACTTCGAAGCCAAGCCGACGCAAGGCGTCGGTGTAATTGGCGCGAATGGCGGGTTCGTCTTCGACGATGGCAATGGCACGGCCCATGGGTGACTCCCTTTCTTGCTAACTGAGGTGCAGCTTAGATACGCGCTTGCACTGCCGACAACAGGCGCTGCGCATGCGCCCCGGAAAAGGCCGCATTGTCTGCCCGGCCCAAACGCCTGGCACGCACCGCCAAGCGCTCAACGTTGGTTCGGATCGATCGCGCCAGCGCCTGCGCGCAGCAGTTTCAACAAGGGATGGTCGGGATCGCGAGATTGGGACAACGCGGCCAAGTGACCTTGCCACTGTGCGCCGCCATGCTCGTCAGCGCCAAGACAGAATGCGCGCAGCGCGTTCAGATCGTCGAGTGTCAATGCCTGCTGTTCAGAGTACGCGCGAATGCTGTGCTCGATCAGCACGCGCCCGCGCTCGCGTTCGGATCGATTCAGGCAGTGCGCCAGACCGAGCCAGCTGTCGGTGTCGGCGCGCAGCGGATGAACCTCAGGAAGCTCCTGGCGCACCGCGCGCGCGCGCGCGAGCAAAGTCAGTGCCGCGTCGCGATCGCCCAACCACAGGGCCAACCGGCCCAGATTGGTCAGGGTAAAGCCAATGCTTATGTGGCTGTCACCCAATGCCTGTTCCTGGATGTTCAACGCTTCGCGAAAGCGCGTCTGGGCAGATTCAAGGTGCCCAGTCTGTTCCTCAACCAAACCCAGATTGTTGAGGTTTGCAGCGAGCTTGGGATGGCTCGCGCCGAGCGCGCGACGATGGATGTCGAGCGCACGCTCGAACAGACTGCGTGCCGCCGCAAAGTCACGTTGTTGGTGTCGCACCAGGCCCAGGTTGTTCAGCGTCTTCGCCAGCACCGGGCTATCCGGCGGAAGCACCTGTTCGTAGATGCCAATCGCCTCGCTCAGATGCGCCAGCGCGGGCTCCAGTTGACCCTGATCGAATAGGGTTGCACCGTAATTGCTCAGTGTGTCCGCGGTCAGTCGATGGGTGTTGCCCAGCACCTGGCGCCGCAATGCGAGTGCCTCCTCGAACAAGACCACCGCCTGCGCAAAGCGCCCCAGCGCATGCGCCAGCGTACCGTTGCCGTCAAGCGTGCGCGCTAACTCAGGGAGGTCAGGTGGAAGCTCGCCGCGTCTGAGGCTCAACGCGCGTGCGTAATGCCGGGTGGTGGATTCGAAGTCACCGGCAACCCAGAACCAGGAGCCCAGACGCAGGGCACTGTCGGCACGATCATCGATGCTGCTGCCGTCCAGCCGGTTCAGGTCCGCATCAGCACGGTGAAACATGCGCCCAGCCGCCTCGCGTTCGCCCAGCGATTGCAACGAGATGGCGAGCAACTTTGCGCTACGGGCGCTTTCGATGGCCTGAGCAGCGCCCAGCGACTCAAAGAGGCTCAGCGATTCCTGCAGCGCGTCACGTGCGCTGGCGTTGGCGCCCTGCAGCTCCAATACACTGCCGCGATCACGCAGCCATTCAGCGCGCAATCGCGGCTCGGGATCGCGGTTGATCAGCGTACCGGCCTCGTCCGACAGCTGCAGTGCGACCGGATAGGCGCCCAGATTGCGGTACACCCGAGCCAGCGATCCGAGCAACCGCGCGCGTACGACCGGCGCCAGTTCCTGCTGTTGAGCGAGCCGCTCGCGGCCGCGGTCGAGGATTTCGCGGGCGCTGACATCGCGGCCTTCCGCCTGAGTGCGATCGGCGAGTTCGAACAGCGCTGCCAGAAACGTGGCGACGCTGTCGGTGTGCTCGCGCTGCAACTGACTCTCGGCCAGGGCGGCGCGCGTGCGCTGCGATTCGATGCCCAGACGTGCGGCCAGCGCCGTTACAATCAGCACGAACAGCAGTCCGATCGCATAGCCCAGCCGGTGCCGGCGCAGCGACTTGCGCAGGCGATAGCCGAAACTCGGCGCGCGTGCCCACACCGGTTCATGCGCACGCAGCCGGCGCAGGTCATCAGCCAGAGCCAGCGCGCTGGGATAACGCTGGTCGGGCTGCGCGGCCATGGCTTTGCGGGCGATCCAGTCCAGTTCCGGAGGAATCGACTCTGCGCGCAGACGCGCAGCTTCAGCAGCAAGCGCGGGCGCATTTTCGGCGTGCAATTGCTGCCAGCGGCGCTGCACCGCCTGTGCCAGTCGCGCGGGTGTTTCGCGTTCGATGCGCAGCGCCAGACGCTCGGGTGACTGTTGCTGCCAGGCATGCGGTGCGATGCCGGCAACCAGTTCGTAAAGTAGTACGCCGAGCGCATAGATGTCGGTCGCTGTACTCACGGCTTCGCCGCGCAGCTGTTCCGGACTGGAATAGCGCGGCGTCATCGCGCGCCAGCCGACCTGTACGGTCGCATCAGCGGTGGTTGGATCGGACTCCAGCAGTTTGGCGATACCAAAATCCAGCAACACGGGGCGCCCGTTGCTGTCCACCAGCACATTGCCCGGCTTGATGTCGCGATGCACGATCAGATGGCGGTGCGCGTAGTCCACCGCCTCGGAAATCCGTTCCAGCAGACGCAGGCGCAGCTCCAGCGGCGCCGCATGCGCAACGCACCATTGGTCAATGCATTGGCCGTCGATGAACTCCATCACCAGATAAGGCCAGCCCTCGCGCGTGGTTCCACCGTCAAGCAAGCGGGCAATATTCGGGTGTTCCAGTCCGGCCATGATTTGTCGTTCACGGCGAAAGCGCATCAGCATGCCCGGATGCATTCGCTCCGGCGCCACCAGCTTGAGGGCGACGCGACGTCGGTACTCGCCGTCATGGCGTTCCGCCTCAAACACCGCGCCCATGCCGCCGCGTCCGATCTCGCGCAGCAACACATAGCTACCGACGTGATCGCCAGCCTTGAACGCCGGCACCTCGTCCGCGGCAACCGGCGCCCGGTCGAGCACACCGTCGTCACGCGCATGCGCGGCCAACAGGGCCTGCAGCTCTGCGGCCTGATGTGGAGATCGTGTGGCCAGTTCAGCCATCCATTGCGCGCGCTCTTCTGCGTCCATCTCCAGGGCCTGATGGAAAAGTGCCCACATCGCGTCCCAGGATGGATCCACAAAGCCTTCCCATCGTCTGCCTGCTCGGCACATCCTAGCCCAGCGACGTGGTCTGCAGAATCAGTTCACATCCAATCTCGCGGCGAAGTTCTAGAATCGCGGCCATGACGGCACCGCAAACAGACATCACCGCGCTACTGGGAGCGCTCTCCGCGGGCGACGCGCGCGCCGAGGCGGAAGTATTCCGCAGGCTCTATGCGGAGTTGAAGAGCCTGGCGCAACTGCGCCTGGCGCGCGAGTTTGGCGCCAACACGCTGAGCGCGACCGGGCTGGTGCATGAGGCCTATCTGCGCCTGACCGGTTCGCGCCTGCCCGCGATCAGCGACCGACAGCACTTCATGGCACTCGCCGCGAACGTGATGCGGCGCGTATTGGTGGATCGCGCGCGCAGCGCTGCCCGCACCAAGCGCGGCGCGGGTGTTGCCGCGCTGACACTGGACGATCAACAGGGCATCGCAGTTGATTCCTTTGAGCTGATCGAACTCGACGAAGCACTCACTCGCCTTGCCGAACGCGATGCACTGATGGCACGCGTGGTCGAGCTGCGCTACTTCGCCGGCTTAAGCGTTGAGGAGGCTGCCGAGGCCTTGGCTTCGTCACCGCGTACGGTCAATCGTGCCTGGACCGCGGCGCGCGCCTGGCTGTTGCTCGAAATCGGCTGAGCGCACTGGCCTTGGCAGATGCAGGGTTTGCGGCGCACACTCTGCTAGGCTGATCTTCCTCGTCCGCCTCGAACCGCGCATGCCCGGCTATTTGATGAAGACGGTTGCGGTGACGATCGGTGGGCGCAGCTACAAGTTGCGCGTGCTAGCGGACCATCAGCAATACGTCGCCGATCAAGGTGCCGCTGAACTCGCCGGCATTTCATCGGCGACCTGGCCGCACTTTGGGCAACTTTGGCCGGCCGGCAGTATTCTTGCGGAGCGTCTCTCCAGTTTCCCGATCGAAGGCAAGCGCATACTCGAAATTGGCTGCGGCATGGCGTTGTCCAGTCTGGTCCTGCACGGACGTGGCGCCGATATCACGGCCAGCGACCACCATCCTTTGGCCGCGGAATTTCTGGCACATAATTGTGCGCTTAACGACATGACTTCCCTGCCTTATTTGACCGCGCATTGGGATCGCCCCGATGTCAGCCTTGGCAGCTTCGAAGTGATCGTCGCCAGCGATGTGCTGTACGAGCGCGGCCACGCCGTGGGCATCGCCGATTTCATCGCCCGCCACGCTACCGCGTCTGCCGAAGTGTTGATCAGCGACCCCGGACGCGGCAATGCGCCCGCACTGCGGCGCCTGCTCATCGACCAGGGTTTTGTCTGTGACGAACACAGATTGGCCTTCGCCAGCGACGATCGCCCACCCTATCGCGGCCTACTGCTGCATTTTCACCGCGGAATCATTTGACGCGACGTGGATCGGTGGGTCCGCGCTCTGCGCGGACGCTCGTTCGCGAGCAAAACCGGGCGAGCGACCAAACGCCGTCCGCCAAGCGCCAGTACTACGAACAACTCGTCCCCTGCAAGGTAGTCAGTCGCGTGTAGCTGTACTGGCCGTTGCCGAACCCGGCCACCGAAGAGTTGTACGCGAAGTTCAGCGCGTTGCAGCCACTGTAGGTCAGCGTCACCGTACCCCAGGGCGCGAATTGCACCTGACTGGCATTGAACTGGCTGCCGAAGCGTGTGCTCTGTGCCGGATACACCATGTTCGCCGTGACCGTATTGCCGTTGACCGTGACGTCCGATGCGAACGCCCAGAATTGACGGCCCTGCGTATCGTAGGTGTACCAGATCAATACCGCGCCGCCGTTGGGCAGGTATTGCACAAACATGCCTTCGCCGGAACGCGCAGTCGAATAGAACGAACCGGATTTACCGACATTGGGGCTGACGCTTCCACTGCAGGGCACCGGGCTGCTCAATCGCGACGCCTTCGCAATCAGATCTTCGTATCCTGAACCGGGGCGCCCCTGGAACACCCACTGACCAGGCTGCGCGCCGCCTTCACAGCTCGGGAACACAAAGCTGGCGCCGCCGACCGGCCTACGCACGACGTTTGCCGGATTGAACGCCGCGCCGAACACGCCACCCGACGTAGTCGACATCTCGTCGACGACGACCGAGTTGCCGACGATGTTGCCGACACCGGTCATCCAGGCGAGGCCGCCGTTGGGTGCATAGGTAAAAGTGGCGACCACCGCTTTGCCGCCGCCAATCGATTCGATGAAGCTGCCCTCGCCGCTGCGCGTCGTATCGTAGTAAGAAGCCGAGAGCGCATTGCCAAGGTTGGCTCCGCCCTGGGTTTCGTAGGCACCTGTGTCGCAGGCAAATACGCCGTCGAGGTTGGCGTCCTGCGGTCGTCCCAGGCCACGCAGGTCGCGATAGCCACAAGGCAGAGTGCGCGTTGTCGTTCCGCCAGCGGAGATTGTCTGCACCGTTGAAGCGCCACGCTCAATCGCCGGACTGCCTGCGCTCGTGGTGATGATGCCGTTTACATCGACTGGACCCAGGCCCGGGTTGGTGGTGACCAGATCGTTGGGACCGCTGAGAAAGCAACTGCCGTCGGTTGCGATATTGGCGCCCAGTGATTGCAGCGCACCGCTACCGAAGTCCGCGCACAGCGTTTTCGCCAAGCCCCGTTGCGGCACATTGTTGCGAAACACCCAGTAGCTGCCCATCAGCCGGTTGTAGCTAGAGGTGCTGTCCAGAACGCGCACCAGCGTATCAACCGCAGCGCTATTGAAAAACCAGAATACGCCGCCGCTCGGATTTTCGATGCGCACGTTGTCGCAGCCATCACCGTTCAATTGATTGCCGATAAACGTCGCTGCAGGTGGACCCGATGGTGCCGCGTTGATGTTTGCATCGCAGCCGAAAATCCCGGCGCTATTGCCTTCGAAAAAGTTGTATTGCAAAAACATCCGGGACGCCGGTGTTGCCGCGCTGACGCCGCCACCGAAACCGGCTGCACGATTGCCGCTGATCGTGCTGCCGCTGATGTTGAGCGTGCCGCCATTGACGAAAACCGCACCACCCTCGGCCCCGGCGCGGTTGTTGCTCAGGGTTGAATTGGTGATGGTTGCCGTGCCGCCCTGGACCCGAATCGCGCCGCCATTGCCGCTGGTTCGAAAGCCATCGATTTGCAAGTTGTCCAGGTGCAGCGTGCTGTTGCCCGGCACGATAAACAAAGTGCCCGGACTGTCGGAACTCAAAGTCGAACGTAACCGCGAGCCACGATTGCCGGAACCGTTGATGCGCACCCACCCCGGCACGATGATTCCTTCCCCAGGGGCCTGCGGCGGATTGAAAAAGAAGTCTCCGCCGCCGAGATTGATCTGGGTTTGCGCGCCCGGCGCAGCCGAAGCCCCATTCACCGCCTGCACCAGACCGGCCGAGTCACCCCCGGGCACAGTGACCACAATGGTTTGCGCGATCGCACTCGACACGGTTGCAGCGCACAGCGCCGCGAAACACATCGCGCACTTGCGGGTTTGATTCAGGCGACGCATGGCAGGCTCCTTTTTCGCCGCAGATCGGCTTCCAGGCAATATGCGATGAAACCAGCGCGCTCGCGCCAGCTCAGCACGACCGTGCTTGCAGCGATCTCGATCGCAGAACGGCGCGAGGAGTCGAGCTGCAATCGTCCCGCGATGCGCGGCCAGTCGTTGCACTGCGCGGGGCGGTATGTTCCCCAGCGTCAATTTGCTGCACCGCAAAACGCACGCTTGAAACATACGTTTGATTCTTCGTACGAAGCCAGCTAGATTCCAATCATCGGCAAACTCATGTCGATCTGCCAGGTCGCAGCGTCGAGAGACGCGAGGACTCGTGCCACAGGGATGTTTCATTGAGAGCGGCGACACGCACGCGCTCAAACACAACTCAAAGATCGCTCACCTGGGGAGGGAAGAGATGAATCGTTCACTGACGGCACGCATGCTGCTAAGGGTTTTGGCTCTACTCACAATGACGTTATTGGCCAGTTCGCTGGCATTTGCGCAAAGCACCTACACCAAGACCCGCTATCCGGTCGTTCTGGTGCACGGCCTGCTCGGCTTCGATTCGATTCTCGGCGTTTACGATTACTGGTACGGGGTGCCTTCGGATTTGCGCTCGGGCGGTGCGCGGGTCTACGTTGCCAATGTGTCTTCCAGCAACTACTCGCAAGTACGCGGTGAACAACTGATCCGCGACCTTGAGTCATTGCAGGCCGTGTATGGCCATAGCAAGTTCAATCTGATCGGCCATAGTCATGGCGGTCCGACCATTCGCTATGTCGCCTCGGTGCGCCCGGATTTGATCGCGTCGGTCACCTCGGTCGGTAGTCCACACAAGGGCAGCAAAGTCGCCGATGGTTTGAATGCTGCGTTGCCACCAGGATCGCCGCTGCGTCCGCTCGTCGTCGGTTTTGTTGAAGCGTTGTCGGTGTTCATTGAAGTGCTGTCCGGTGACGACGACCCGCAAGACGCACTCGGTGCACTGGCATCGCTCTCGACTGCAGGATCGACGCTGTTCAACGCGCAGCATCCGCAGGGCTTGCCCGGTTCCAGCTGCGGCAGCGGTGCCAGCGTGGTGAACGGCGTGCGTTATTACAGCTGGGGTGGCACCTCGGTGCTGACCAATATCTTTGACGCCAGCGATGGCATGCTCGGTGCCAGCAGCTTGTTTTTCGGGTTTGAACAAAACGATGGCCTGGTCGGGAAATGCTCGTCGCATCTCGGAGTGGTATTGCGTGACGACTACGGTTGGAACCACCTGGACGAGGTCAACCAGATTCTGGGACTGCGCGGGCTGTTCAGTTCAAGTCCAACGTCAGTGATTCGCGCGCATGCCAACAGACTGAAGACCGCCGGGCTCTGAGTAAACACTGGTGCGGGTATTGCACTCAGGTCGCGGACAGGCCCCCGCGACCTGCGTTCGACACGAACTCACATACACCTTGGCGGGCAACGGATGACGCGCAGATCTGCTGTCGTGGTTTGCGCAGCAATCACTGCCGCCGCGCTGATCGTATCGTTCGGCTATTGGAAATTTGCAATTGGGACGAGGGAGATACCGCTGTTGCAGAGCGGCGCAGTCGAATCGACACAAACAGCACAGCGCGATCCCCGCCTGCCGAAATTGCCCACCGCGGCCGCGAACAAGGTCGCCGCGCCGCCAAGCAACCCGCCTGAATCGCAACGCACTTCCGGGATGCCGGCGTCGCTGCAGGGTTCAAAGCCCGATGGTGAAGTCACGCTGGACGTCAGCGGCCGCGTGATGACCACGCTTGGCATGCGTCGACTGTTCGACTATTTTCTCAGCGCCATCGGCGAACTCGACGTGCCGGCGATCCGCGCTCTATTGCTGACGCACGTGCGCGAATTGCATGGCAGCGCGGCCGCTGCCGAGGTCGCTGCGATCTTCGATCGCTATGTCGATTACCAGCGTGCATTGAGCGAGGCCGAGTCCGGATTATCAACGGACTTGGACCAGCGTCTCGCCTTCGCCAAGCAATTGCGCCGTTCGTTCTTCGATGGCGCTGTCGCGATAGCGTTCTTCGGCGAAGAAGAAGCCTATGCCGAATACACGTTGGCGCGCATGCGCATCGGCCGTGAGCCTGGCATCGACCAAACGGCTCGCGCCAGGCAACTACGTGCACTGGAAAACACACTAACGCCAGAGCAGCGCGCCAGCGTGCAGGAAGCCAATAGCGCAGTGCTGGCCGAGGAGCAATCGCGTCAGTTCGACGCGATCAACCTGGACCCCTCGACTCGGCACGAAGAACGCCGTGCGGTATTCGGTGACGCGGCGGCAATCCGACTGGCCGATCTTGATCGCGCGCGCGCCGCATGGCAGCAGCGTATTGCAGTCTATCTGCAAGCGCGCAACGCAATTCGAGCACAGGCTGCACACAGCGCAGCACAACGCGAGCGACTGATCCGCGAACTACGTGCGCGCAGCTTCGACGCCAGCGAAGCCCGCCGTGTCGCATCGCTGGAATCTATCGGCCAGTTGTAGTTCAGTGTTTGCCAAGGCCTTGCCTCGCGGGGTTGCAGTCCGCCGATTCGCAGGCCGGCGAGTACACCGTCCCTCAGAGCTGCGAACGAATTGGAAAAACCACCTTCTCGGCGAATTTCTCGCGCAGCGGGCGCTGCTTCCACGTTTCGTAGGTGTAACGCTTGGCCTTCAACAGATCAGCCTCGAACAACTTCGTCATGCGTTCAGCAAACGCGCGGTTGTAAACGTTCAGGCTGGCCTCATCGTTGAGTTTGAACGAACGGATGTCGAAGTTGGTCGAGCCCACGGACACCAGTTCGCGGTCTACCACCAGCGACTTCACGTGCAGCATGGTCGGCTGGTATTCGTAGATCTCCACCTCGGCCTGCAGCAAATCGCCCCATGACGCCTTCGACGCGAGGCGGACAGTCTGCGAATCGATGTGCTCGCCCGGCACCAGCACCCGAATGCGCACGCCACGCAGCCGCGCCTCTACCAGCGCCTGGATGATCAACTCGTCGGGCACGAAGTAAGAAGCCGTCAAGTCGATGCTCTGCTGTGCCGCGGCGATTGCCATCAGGTACATCAGATGCATGCTCTCGCTGCCACCTAGCGGCGAGGCGATGAACAGGTGAGCGTCCATGTCGCCCGAACGGGTCAATGGCGGAAAGTAGTCCGGCCCGTTGAGCACTTCACCGGTGGTCTTGATCCAGTTGTCGTTGAATGCGGCCTGCATCTGCGCTACCACCGGGCCGGTCAGGCGGAAATGTGCCTCGCGCCAGTGGTCAGGATCCTGCGCATTTCCGGTCCACTGGTCGGCGATGCCGACGCCGCCGGTGAAGCCTACCTTGCCATCGACCACCAACAGCTTGCGATGGGTGCGGTTGTTCATGCGCGATATGTTGTACCAGTGCAGCGGACGGTACTGCTCGATGTGGACGCCGGCACCTTTCATTTCCTCGAGCATGGCCAGGTCCATCTTGAAGCTGCCGGCCCAGTCGATGACCATGTGCACCCTGACCCCGGCACGGGCGCGTTCACAAAGCGAGTCCGAAAACTGTTTGCCGATTTCACCGGACCAATAGATATAGGTCTCGAAGGTAATGGTCTTTTCGGCGCCTTTGACGGCCCCGAGCATCGCCGGAAAAATCTCGTCGCCATTCTGGAAGTCGTCGACGTCGTTTCCCGACAGCACCGATGGCCCGAGCAATACCGACATTTCACGCAGAAACTGCGGGTCGGAGAGGGCATGCTTGTGCGCCACGCGGCGCTTGAGCTGCTTCTCCGACGTGACAAAATTCATCGCCAACGCCGCTGCCAGCAAGGTCAGCACGATTGTGGTTACAACGATCCAAGCCATCGGCTTCCTGCGGAAAAATCCGGTCATCAGCAGCGCTGAGTTGTCCCAAGCAGCTGACATCCTACTGTCGACAAAGGGGTTTCAGGAAGCGTCGGGGCATACAATTGCACGCTGCACCGACAACAAGACGATGTCGACGGGCGCCAAAAGCGGCAGTGTCCCGGTCGCCCGGGCAGGCGGCGGTTGATCCGGGCTTCGCCGTACTCCCAGCCACCCTGCCCTGGACCGCGCCGCGGCGCGTGACATCGCTGGCGCCACAGGTCGGATGCCACAATCCCAACCCTGTGCACTTGACACGCTCGCGCCCGCTTTTGAAACGCCACCTGTGAGGTTGTATGCATTCAGTCGAACCAGCACCGAGCGCCGATGCCAATTCATGGCCCGCGGTAGCACTGCGTGTGTTCCTCGGGCAGGCGCCGCGTTGGTACAAAATTGCATTGATTGCTGCGCTTGCAATCAATCCACTCGTATTGGCGATACTCGGACCATTCTGGTGTGGCTGGTTGCTGTTGGTGGAGTTCATTGGTGCGCTGGCCCTGGCGCTCAGGTGTTATCCCCTGCAGCCGGCGGGTCTGCTGGCAATCGAGTCGTTGTTGTTGGGGTTGACCTCTACGGCACAGGTTGCGCATGAAGTCGAAGCGAATTTCTCAGTGATCCTGCTGTTGATGTTCATGGTGGCCGGCATCTATTTTCTGCGCGATCTGCTGATGCTTCTATTCACCAACCTGTTGGTGCGCGTCCGATCGAAGCTTGCGCTGTCGGTGACGATTTTGAGTGTCGCAGCGCTGCTGTCTGCATTTCTTGATGCACTCACCGTGGTTGCGGTGGTGATGACGGTCGCAACCGGGTTCTACACGATCTATCACCGGGTCGCTGCGGGACGCGGACTTGACGACTGCCGCATCGGCGATGTCCATGACCATGAAAACGATGAACTCGTCCACGAAGCACACCGCGCTGACCTGACTCGATTCCGTGCATTTCTGCGTAGTCTGGTGATGCATGCAGCGGTCGGTACCGCGCTCGGCGGGGTGTGCACGCTGGTAGGCGAGCCACAGAATCTGCTGGTGGGCAAGGCGGTAGGCTGGGACTTCATCGCGTTTGCGCAGCATATGGCACCGGTCACGCTGCCGGTGCTGTTGGCTGGCCTGATGATGTGCATGCTGCTCGAGCGGTTGCGCTGGTTTGGCTATGGCGAGCAGCTCCCGGATTCGGTTCGCCAGGTGATCGAGCACCATGCGGAACGAACCCGGGAACGGCGCGATCGCGCGCAACGTCTACGTCTCACAGCGCAGGCGTTTGCGGCCGGGTTCCTGGTAATCGGATTGGTATTTCATCTGGCCGAAGTAGGACTCATCGGTTTGGGTGTCATCGTGATTGCGACCGCACTTTGCGGTGTGGTCGAGGAAAAGAGCATAGGCCATGCTTTCGAGGAGGCACTGCCGTTTACCGCACTACTGGTGACTTTCTTTGCGATCGTCGCAGTCATTCAGCAGCAGGGCTTGTTCGCGCCGGTGATCGACGTCGTGCTCGCCGCCGAAGGACGTAGACAATTGGTGCTGATGTACCTCGCCAACGGTGCGCTCTCGGCGATCAGCGATAACGTATTTGTGGCCACCATTTACATCAACGAGCTGCAGGCCGCGCGCGCTGCGGGCGCTATCGGGCGCGAGCAATTCGAGCTCCTGGCCGTGGCGGTGAACACCGGGACCAATATTCCCAGTGTGGCTACGCCCAACGGGCAGGCCGCGTTCCTGTTCCTGCTTACGTCGGCCTTAGCGCCGCTCATTCGATTGGGCTACGGACGAATGGTCTGGATGGCGCTGCCGTACACGTTGGCCATGACCTTGACCGGCCTCGCTGCGGTGCTGTTTTTGCTGTGACGCGAGCGTGGTTGCTGCTTCGGGCGGACGCATTCGCGATGCGAGTATTCGCGAACCGAGTCCGCACGCACGCAACTCGCTCAATCCAGCGCCAAGCCGGTCGCCGCATCAGTGCGGATCACTCTGACCAATGACGCGGAGCGCCGCGCGACTTCGATCAGTTGCAGTGTGTGCACCGCATCCTTCGCGTCCACTGGTGCTGGCGTGCCGTTGCGAAGTGCCTGCTCGATACCCGTGTAATAGCTTTTCCACTGGCCGGGTACGCTTTCGATTGCGCTGCACTCTTCGCCGCGAATCAACAAGCCCCAGGCCGATTCGGGTTCGAGGCCGAAGGATGGATCATCCGCCAGCATACCGTGGCGCAACGCAGCTTCCTGGCCATCGAGTCCTTGCTTTACATAGGCACCGTTGCTGCCCAGTACGCGTAGACGCGAACCATCGTGAGCGGCCATGCTGCTCATCCACAGATGCGAGCGGATGCCGCTGGTGTGGTGCACGGAGACGAACGCATCGTCTTCGACCAGAGTTTCTGGATGCCGACAATCCAGCTCGGCATACAACGACTGCACCGGGCCGAACAACTGCACCGCTTGATCGATCAAGTGGCTGCCCAGGTCAAGCAGCACGCCGCCACCGTCGCGCGGATCGCTACCCTGTCGCCAGCCCGGCCGAGGAGCGGGGCGCCAACGCTCGAAGCGAGATTCGAAGCGATGCACCTGGCCGAGACGCTGCGTATCCAATAATTTCCGCAGCGTCAGGAAATCACCGTCCCAACGCCGGTTGTGGAATACGCTGAGCAACACGCCGCGTTCACGCGCTTCGTCGACCAGGTGTTGTGCCTCGGCCGCCGACACCGCCAATGGCTTGTCGACCACGACTGCGATCCCGGCGCGAAGTGCCTGCAATGCCAACGGATAGTGACTGCGATTAGGCGAAGCGATCACCACCAGATCCGGTCGCTGCGCCCACAGAACTTCGAGATCTTCGATCGTTTGCACTCCCGAAAATCGTGCCCGCGCCTGCGCCGCACGTTGTGCATCCGTAGTGAAAACGCAGGTCAGCCGCATTCCCGGCGTCGCGGCGATCAACGGCGCGTGGAACAGCGATCCGGCCATGCCATAGCCAATCAGTGCCACATGCAGAGAGGAATCAGTATTCATCGCTTCACTCCGTCAACCCGCACCGATTGGATTTGCGCACAAAGTTCGCTGCTGCCAGGACCGAGAGCATGCTGCTCATCCTCTGTCGGCGCGCGAAACCAGGATGCGATGGTGTAGCGTGGACCGCGCGTCACTGGCAGCACTTCGTGCGTGGTCTCGGATCGGAACGCCAGCAGGCAGCCCGCTGCGGGTGTCAGCGTCAAAGGCTTCGCCGCAGTGTGCAGCGGCGCATGCAACACCAATGCCCCGCCTGAGTAGCCGTCAACATTTGCATCGTTGCAAGTCGCATTGACAAAGATCACCACCGATATCCGGCGCTGCAGCGTGGCATCGCGGATCAATGGCGTGTTGCCGTCCTGATGCGCGACGAAAAAATCGCCGCGCTGATAGCGCAGAAACTGCGGCTCCTCGCACGCGTCCAATGCGACACCAAAGCGTATTTCCAATTCCTTTCGATGTGCCCGCAACCGCGCGTGGATTTCGGCGCACATCGGTTCCGCAATGACCAGGCGAGTGACCGAACGCACCCTTGCATCGACTGAGTTATAGGTTGATTGTCCGCTCAGTGTCGCCGCTGCACCCGACGCGGCTTCCATCGCTGCACGCACGCGCTGACAAAGAGCGGGTTCGAGGAAGCCCTCGATCAGCTGCAGATCGTGCGCGTCCCCGGTTTGAATCGGACTGGATGAATGTGCAGTCACGCAGTCCACGCGAACAGTCGTGATGGTTCGTCGTAGCCCGGTGACTGGATCATTCCTTCGGCGCGAAATTCGATTTTCTCCAGCAGCCGGATCGAGTCGGTGTTGCTGGGCGCTGTGGTCGCCAGAATTCGATGCAGCCTGAGGTGTTGCCGGGCGTGGACGATCACCGCCTGGGCAGCTTCGAGTGCGTAGCCGCGTGACCAGAAGCGAGGCAGCAGCGCAAAGCCAATGTCGGGATGGTCCAGGTGCTCGCGCTGGAGCAGCCCACAAATGCCGATCGCGGGCCCGGCGTCGCGCAGCGCGACCCGGTTCAAACCGAAGCCGTGGCGCTGGTAGCTGGCAATCGGCCCGTTCTGGATATAGGCACGCGCCTGCTCGAGACTGCGTACCCCGCGATCACCTATATTGCGGATGAAGGACGGCTCGTTCAGCAGCTCGAGCATCATGTCAGCGTCGTCGGTCGAGAGATGACGCAGTGCGAGTCGTTCGGTTTCAATCAGAAACATGGCGTCAGCCGTGGCGGAGTTGGTCAAGCGTAGCGAATCGGTGTCGCTGCGCGTGGTTGCCGCTGCAGATGCGTGGCCGGCCTGCGGCGCGCCCCGTAATCTGCTCCCGGCAACGCGACTTGGCGCCAAGCCGTGGCGAAGCTGAACAGGTTTTGGCGGTGGTGGAAAAAGTTAGAGATCATTCAGTGCCCGGGCCGCAATCTGTGCCTACCGAAACGGTCGGCCGGTTCTGTCCGACGTCGCTCTCCCGCAAGGGAGCGCATGCAGGAGATACAAATGAAAAGGTTTATGGCGACGGCGATGGCGAAAAGCATAGCGATGACGGTGCTGCTGGCCGGCACTGCCTCGCTGTCCGCAGGGGCGCGCGAAAGTGCGCGGGCGGAAGTGGAACGGCAGAGTGGCGCTGAGCGTGGCGGACAGCAGCGCGTTGAAGCCCAGTCGGTTCAAGGCAACGGCGGCGGCGATGGCGGTGGCCAGCGCGCTCAGCAGCGTCAACAGATCGAATCGCGCGGCGGTCACGACGGCGGCGCAGCTCGCGGCGGCAATATGGGCTTCGATGGTGGCGCTCAGCGTGGCGGCCATGAGCGTGGCGGCGGCAACGGCGCCTACACCGGTGGCAACGGCGGCGGTGGCTACAACGGTGGCTTCAGCGGCGGCATCGGTGGTGTTCCCGAAAGTAATGCGGGCCATGGCGGTCAGCAGGGCTATGCGCAAGACCATCGCTACAGCCGTCAGCGCGACATCAACCAGAACCGCGCTCCGGACTACGGCTCCAACCGGGGCGGTTACAACCAGAATCACCGCGGCAACCAGGGTTACAACCAATACAGCAACAATCACTACGGCAATAACCACTATGGCAATAACCATGGTCAGAACGATCGCTGGTTCAACAATCGCTACGGTCGTCGCGAGCACCATAGCCAGAGCGGCCGTCATTGGGGTGGCCACAGCAACCACAACTGGAGCACCGGCCCATATTATTTTGGGTACAACTGGGGCCATCACTATCGCGCGCCTAGCCGCTATGTGCGTCCGTACGGCTACTACCAGAACAATTGGAATGTCGGCTATCGCCTGCCACGCTCGTACTACGGTTCAAGCTATTACGTCGACTACCGTCCCTATGGATTGGCACGGCCGCCGTATGGTTGTCGTTGGGTGCGCGTCGATGGAGACCTGTTCCTGGTCGCCATCGCGACCGGCCTGATCCAGGACATCGTCTCGGACTTCTACTACGACGATTACGACGGATACGACGACTACTGAGTCGCAGTTGATCTGTCTAGCCAACACCGAAAAGCGCCGCCCTGCGGCGCTTTTCTTTTGCGCTTCCGCCCGCGTCTTGCCCGCTCGGCGCCGCGCGCCGGTCAGAACGCCGCCAGTTTATGGCGTCAGCATCTGCTCCTGGTCAATCGGTGGAACGACGCGATGCGAGCACAATGGTTTGGTAGCGGGCTGGTAGCGGCGACCTTGATGACGCTGGCAATGGCACTGGCCGTTGCCGACGAGAGCGGCAAGGCCAATGGCAATGGCCTGGCCGAGTGGTTTGATCACTACGGCATACGCGGCACGCTGTTGCTGTGCCCGGCTGATGTCAAGCGGTGCGATGTGCACAATCCCCAGCGCGCGCGCCAGCGCTTTTCACCCGCGTCGACCTTCAAGATCGTCAATGCGTTGATCGGACTGGAACAAAAAGCGGTGCGCGATGAGCACGAATCGATGCACTGGGACGGCAGCAAGCAGCCGGTCGCTGCCTGGGAGCGCGATCACGATCTGGCCAGCGCCATGCGTGTGTCGGCGGTCTGGTTCTATCAGGCGCTGGCGCGGCGCATCGGCCGCGTGCCGATGCAACAGGCGCTCAACCGGCTCAAGTACGGCAACCGGCGCATGGGCGCCCGCGAAGACAGGTTTTGGCTCGATGGTTCGCTGACGATTTCTGCGGAAGAGCAACTGGAATTGCTACGCGGCTTGCACGACGGCACCCTGCCCTTCAGCGAACGCAGTCAGCGCATCGTGCGCGAGACCCTGTTGCGCGCGAGTGGAGAAGATTTCGCCGTCTATGCCAAGACCGGCTGGAACGACACCTACAAGGTCGGTTGGTTTGTCGGCTGGGTTCAGCGTGGCGATGCCGCCCACTATTTCGTGCTGAATATCGATGTGAACAACAAGCAGGATGCCGCAGCGCGTGTCGACTTGATCGAACGCGTGTTGCAGCAGCGCGAATGGATTCCTCGCGGTACCGAGCTGGAGTAGCCAAGTTCGCCACGTTCGGCTGCTGGCGTGTGGTTGCCGTTCGCAACAAAATCGGTAGAAAAAATCTTCGCAGCGGAAGCCACTCCCACAGAACAAGAGCGCACGGGTCAGGCTGCGTGAAGAAATTCCAGTGATTGCCGCGCGGTCAGTTGCAGCCGCCGACCTTGCGCAATGCGATGCTCCCGGTCAAGGCACGGAATCCTCCAGCGATATCGGAATCGTGAAAACGGTAAGCGAGTTGCGCACTGTCGCAGCTCGGGCGCGACAGCGTTGCTGACCCGACGGATTGGGTGTTGCTGGTGGGTGTGCCGTCGAAGCTGCCACCGATGGTGCGAAAAATGGTCAACGTGGTTCGTCCGCTGCCGTCGTACACGCCCTGCAGAGTGAACCAGTGCTGCTCCGTCGCATCGTCGGGAGACGCCGCAGGATCGAAGGTGAACCAGGGTGCGAACAAGGTGCCGCCGTTGCCGCTGACGGTGGGAAAGCGGCTGAACATCAGACCTTGGCCGCTCGCAGCGGGGTCGTACCAGGCACCATCGAAATCGGCGTCCAGGCCCTCGCTATGCACTGCCGCGTCGGTTGCCGGCGCACCGATGCAGGCTACACCGGGCGTTAGCCTGCTGAGCGTGACCAGGCCGGATGCTGAGCCATTGATGCCTTCGTCAAACTGGTAGCGCAGATGCACACGCGCGCAGCTTTCGAAGCTCAGTGTCGCGCTGCCGACCCTCTGTGCCGTGGTGACACCGTTGCCGAAGTCACCGCCGCTATTGCGAAAAATGCCGACTTCGGCAGCGAGTGCGCCTGGCGCTACGCTGCCCTGCAAGGTGTACCAACGCAATTCGCTGTGGGCCTGGCCGCCGTCCTTCGAGAAGGTGAACCATGGTGCGAACAAAGTACTGGCCGACGCCAGCCACTGAATCATCAGTCCCTGACCGGTGTTCGCGGACGAATGCCATGCGCCACTGATGCCGTCCTGGTCGGCGCGCACCGCCGGCAACACGTCGCCCGCATGATCCAGGCCCAGTACCTGGGTGCCGGGGCCGGACAGCGGCGACCACGTTGGCAGGACCACGCGTGCGCGTCCGTCCGCGCGAACGTTTAACCGTGGCGGAAGACATTCGGATGCACCACACGAATCGGTCTGCTCGCGAATCATTTGTCCAGTGGCGCGATCCAGCACGCGCCAGCGCAGGCGAGAGCCTTCGGCTTCGATGGCACCCAGACCGTTACTGCCGACCAAAGCAATTTCCGGCAACAGAAAAGCGGCAGACCGAAACCGCCGCGACCACAGCAATGCACCGCTGTGCAGATCGAACGCGTTGAACTCGTTCCAGACCGGAGCATCCGCTGTCGATGATGTTTGGCGCAGCATGAAGAAGCGACCGTCGGAGGTTTGCACCCTGGTCGAGTAAGAGACCTCGTTGAAGCGGTGTGACCACATCAGCGCGCCATCGGCCGAGCGTCGCTCCACTCCGCGGACGTGCCAAACCAAGGCGCTGCCGTCCTGCATCAGAAACGCATCGTTGTAGAACATGGCATCGGTCAGTACAACGCTGTAGCGCTGTGTGCCGTTAGCGCGCAGCGAGCGCAGGGCGGTGGCCGAATCCTGCATCGTTCGATGCATCAGCAATGCGTCTCCGGAATCGTTGAAGATGACCCATGGACTTCTCTGTAATGAGTAGCCGTGCACAAGCGATTGCGGCGTGCCATTCAAGTCGAGCACGGTGTGCCGGACATTGCCTTCCAAGTGGTCGATCGAAACCGAGCGGCCATCATCCAGCGGAAACAGCGCACGGCCTTGATCGAAATATTGCTGCGTCCATTGCCACAGCGGCGCGCCATCTTCGCGGCGATGACAGCGGAGTTTCCCATCACTTTCGAAAGGCCAGCCCCAGTAATGGGTGCCGCTCAGGCAGGCGACGCGCGCGCTGACCAGGATCTTGCCGGACCACTTGCCGGGATACTCGCTGCGCCAGGGCAACTCACCCGAGTCGGTCGAAGGAAAAAACTCGACCAGCGACTTCTTCGTGTAGTTACCGTAGTTGCCCGCGATAATCGGGTCGCCATTGCGGGTGAATTCCACGAAGGGCTCGCTGAAGTAGGAGGGCATCAAATCGCGGACCTCCGACCATTGCTGCAGGTGATCTCCAAATTGCGCGGTATATGGGATCGGCAGCTCTGTCTGATTCGGCGGGGATAACGTCACCGCCGATACCAGCATCGAATCGTCAGCGCGCTGGGTCGGTCGATGCCAAGAATAGACGGGCTGCCGGAATCGTTCCGCACCTTGGCCATCGATGCCGATCAACTGCGGCCACCGTGGCGACAAATCCGGATAGTGGGTGACGAACCATGCGCCGCCATCCTGGCGCAGATACACCTTGCAGCGTAAAAAGCGCTCGTTCACGTTGCCGCAGGAGTAAGTGTCGCCAAGATTGTGTAATTCTCCGGCGGCGCCGGCGAGGCTGAGGCGCAATAGCGATACCGACTCGGTGCCTGCTGACTGCTTGACCGCAACCCAGCTGCCGGACGCATCCGGCGTACTCATTCCCTGAAACACGATGTCGCGGTCGAAGCGCAGGTCGCGATCGTGCAGCTGGCCACCGTTCAAGCTGAGTCGAACTGCACGAAGGTCGCGTGTGTAGGCCGTGGTTGCCGCGCGTGGCTGCGTCCGGAGCAGCGCCTGGATGCCGTAGTCTGCGGAAACCGACATTGCAGCCACTTCCGATTCGGTATCGTTGCGGTGGCTATCCCAGGTCCACACCGGCTGTCCGAGCGTGTCCAGTCGCATTATGCGTGCACGCACGCTCTGACCGGCCTCTGCTGTCGCTGAGCCTCCGATCCAGACGCCAGGCGATACCGCGTCGACCACCAGCTGGCGCACCCTGTAATCGAAGTGCTGTTGCAGATCCACCATGACCATGATGTTGCCGTCCGCGGATAGACGCAACAGCCGTCCGGGCTGCGAAACCCGCAAATGGATCCAGACGCTACCGCCCACATCCACGCCCATCGCGCCGCAGCTTTCGCCATCTTCGTGGTCGCGGCTGGCGACATGTTTCGACCAGAGCAGGCGCCCGTCTGCGGCGATGCGCTGAACCACACAGGGCGAATAGGATCCCAGCACACTGGAACGTCCGGCAAGAATCAGCCCGCCATCGAAATAGCGCAGCGCGAAGAAGTCGTCGTCCATCACAATCGGCGCATACGCGTGAGCGATTGACCTGCCGCCGGGATTGAACTTGACCGCCAACACGCTGTTGTTGGTTCGACCCACAGACCAGACACCATCAGACCCGATTTCGGCGTAATAGAGCGGTTCGAAATCAGTACGGTCGCTGACCTCGGGAACGAGCAGGTTGGCAAACACCGAGGCACTGCCCGGCTGCGGCGCCCATGCCACACAGGCGGCAGCAATGACATGAATGAGCGTACGGATTGAACTGCGCATCGGAACGCTCCTGCCGCATCACATGTTGCGGGCATGATACATAGGGCGTCGTTTCGACCCACTTGGCGACATGGCCGAGAAAAGATGGAATCTAAAAATGGGCGTTGAATCGGAACTTGACAACACCCGCTGCAATCGCCCCGGGCCGATCGGCTCAAATGATCGGCGGACAACGCGCACAGAGAAGAAAGTATCGAGGTTCATGCCGGTTCTGCACGCGCACGGCCATTGCTGCATGGCGTCCCGTGATGCAAACCCTTGCTGCGAAATTCCTCGATGGCTGTGCGATCAGCTTCGCTGAAGCGCACTTGAAACTGTCGCATAACGACTTCTCGCGACGGCAGCTGGCGGTCACCATCACTCAATCGCTCTTCGCTATTTTAAGTGCCCGTGCGCTAGCGCCGGGTCTGTGCGCCAGACACCGGCCGAAGCCTGCAGTCTGGCTGCACGGGTTGCGCTTCAGTCCTCAAACGCGTCGGCGAAGATGGCTACTGGACGCACATCGGCGCTGAGGCTGCCGGCGTTGTTTGCCATCGTGACGTTCGGTTCGTTACCGCTCAACGCGAAATCTATTTCGCGCAGTCCAATCGCGGGTGCATCCAGCGTCAGCGAGAAACTGGCATTGATCGTCGCGCCCGCGGCCAGTGGGCCGAAATTGCATTGCACGCTATTGGGCTGCGCGATGCAGAACCCGGTATCGCCAACCGTCATGGCGGTCGGAATGGAGATGGCCAGCGTGCCAGCGCTGACATCCTGTGTAGAAAGATTGCTGATGCCAATATTGACAGTGACCGCATCGCCGACCAAAACGATGCCGGGCAGTTGCGGGCTGCCGTAGCTCAGTCCCAGATCGCGTGGATCGGTGACGCCGTGGATGAGCACAGTGACCGTGCCGACAGCAGTGTCGCCACTGCCATCGCCGACGGTGTAACTGAATTGTTCGCTGGCGGTCTCACCGGCGTCGAGCGCTTCGAACTGGTTGTTCGGATTGAAAGTTGCGGTGCCGGTGGCGCGCACTGTAACCACGCTCACTCCGCTGTGCGAGAAGTAGTTGCGGTTCATCGGCGGCTCCTGTTGGGGGCTCTCCAACAATCGGCAATCAACACAGAAACCCTTCATCGCTCCGCTACAATTCCCCAGCGCATATGGGAACGGCAATGGCAGGCAATGCAATCACCGGCTTGATCGATGCCTGGCGCGGCGGTGATGTGTCGGCACGCGACCAGTTGTCGACGCTGGTTTATGCACAGTTGCACGCGATGGCAGAGCAGCGCTGCGGTCGTGATGCCGGCAATGCCACGCTGCAACCCACAGCACTGGTGCACGAGGCTTTGATGCATCTGTGGCAGACACCCGATCGACCGAAGAACCGCGCCCACCTGTTTGCGCTGGCGGCGTTGCAGATGCGCAGCATCCTGACCGATTACGCGCGCGCCCGATCGGCGTCAAAACGCGGTGGCGATGCGGTGCGCGTGACCTTTGATCCGTCCGCAGAGAACCTGATCGCGGCCGAGACCGGCTTCCTTGAGCTCGAAGACGCGTTGCTGGCTCTGGAACGGGAAGATGCCAAGAGCGCCGAAGCGGTGACGATGAACTACTTTGGCGGGCTCAATCAAGAGGAAATCGCCGAGGTACAGGCGGTCTCGCTGTCGACCGTCGAGCGCTCGCTGCGTTTCGGGCGTGCCTGGCTGAAGCGCGCGCTGGCGGCATGAGCGCTGCTCCAGTGTCGCGACAACGGCAACTGTTTGAGCACGCGCTGGATCTGCCCGAATCCGAGCGCCGCGATTTTCTTGAGCGCGAGTGCGCAGACGATCCAGCACTCCGCGACAGTGTGCTGCAATTGCTCGCCGAAGATACCGACTCGGTTGATGGTCTGGCTGAGCGTATCCTGCCGATGGGCCGCTCGTTGTTGAATGAGCCGATGCATCAGGTGGGGCAGCGCATCGGCGTGTTCCAACTGCTGCAGGAGATTGGCAGTGGTGGCATGGGCACGGTGTTTCTTGCCGAGCGCGTTGATGGCGAGTTTCGGCAAAAGGTAGCGATCAAACTGATTCGCGGTTTCCCGACGCACGATGCCATGGACCGATTCAAACGCGAACGTGCATTGCTGTCGCAGCTGACGCATCCGCACATCGCACGCCTGCTCGATGGCGGCAGTACCGCGGCCGGACAACCCTGGCTGGCGATGGAATTCATCGACGGCGTGCCGCTGGGCACCTGGCTGGCACAGCAGCGGCCTGATCTTGGGCGACGGCTGTCCGTGTTCCGCGCGATTTGCGCCGCCGTGCAGCACGCTCATCAGCATCTGGTGATTCATCGCGACATCAAGCCGGGCAATATCCTGGTGCGTGATCTGGACGACCCGATACTGCTGGATTTTGGCATTGGCAAACTGCTCGACGAATCCGGCGATGCACGCGCCACTACTGCCATGCAGGCGATGACTCCGGCTTATGCCAGCCCGGAACAACTCGCCGGCCGACCGGCCAGCATTGCCAGCGACATCTTCGCGCTGGGCCTGCTGTTGTACGAACTGCTTGCGGGTCGGCCGCTACGTGATAGCGCTGGGCACGTCGAGGGCAGGTCGATCGACAGCAAGCAAGCGCCCACGCGTCCGAGCGAGGCGGCGAAGCGAGCAGAACACGACTGGCTGCGCCTGGCCGGCAGCCGTATACGCGGCGATCTCGACTGGATCACGCTCAAGGCCATGCGCAGCGAACCCGAGCGACGTTACAGCTCGGCCGCCGCACTGGCCGACGACGTCGCGCGCTTCGAATCGGGTCGTGTCGTCGAGGCGGCGCCGGAACGCCTGTCGTATGTCGCCGGCAAATGGCTGCGCCGGCATCCGTTTGCCAGTTTCGCCTCGCTGCTGAGCCTGCTGTTGCTCGCCGGTTTCTCCTGGCAACTCAAACTGCAGCGCGATCGCGCAGTGCAAGCCGAGCAAAAGGCCATTGCCGAGGCCGACGCGGCGAACGAAGTGACTCAATTCCTGCTCGGACTATTTGCCGGCGCCGACCCGAAAAATTCGCGTGGTCGCGAAATAAGCGCGCGTGAAATGCTTGAGCGTGGTGCGCGCGAACTCGATCAGAAACTGCTCGACCGACCGCTACTGCGGGCGCGGCTGCTGTCGGCGATTGGCATTGTGTACACCAGCATCGGCCTGCCCGAACCGAGCATTGCGGCGCTCAGCGAAGCCGTGCAGCTGCTCGATCAAGACCCGCGCGCCGATCCGCTGCTGCTCGCGCACGCGCTCAATGAGCAAGGCCGCGCTTTTGCCTTGATACAGCAATATCCGCAGTCGCTCATCGCCAATCAGCGTTCGCTGCAACTGCGCGGGCAGTACTTGCCACCGCAGCATCCCGACATCGGACACAGTTGCAGCGCACTGGGCGTGGCACTGCGGGGCATGCGTCGCTTTGATCAGGCCGAGGTTTATTTTCGTCGCGCCTTGGCGATCTTCGAGCGTGCCCGGGACACGGCTGCCGGCGACGCCGGCGATGTTGCCTCGGTGCTGCACAACCTTGGGTTGCTGGCGCGCGAACGTCGGCAATTCGACCGGGCGCGTGACTACTATCAGCGCGCACTGTCCATCAAACGACAACGATTTGGCGATCAGCATCCACTGACACTGAACACCATTGAAGGCCTGGCGACCAACGCCCGTGCCGCCAACAACCTTGACGAAGCAGAAGACTGGCTGCGGCAATCGCACCACCTGCGCATTCAGGTGCACGGCGCAGTGTCGATCGACGTCGCACGCAGCTTCAATGAATTGGCCAACGTGCATCAGGATCGCGGCCAGCTGGTCGCGGCCGAGCGCGATTATCGCGCCGCGCTGACTCTGCACGACCAGCTCAAAACCGCAGACACGATGATTGCCGCTGGCGTACTCAACAATATGGCGACGCTGCTGGAAGAGCGCGGCGACCCGGCCGGTGCGCAAGTCTTGCAACGCCGTTCGTTGACGATCCGTATCCAGACCCAGGGCAACGAGCACGATTCGGTTTTTCGCGCCCGGCACAATCTGGCAAGGCAATTATTCGCCCAGGGGAACTTGCAGCCAGCCGCAGACGAGTTCGCCTTGGCGCTGGCAGGGCGCCAACGCCTGTTGGGCGAGGCGCATCCGGAAACGCGCGACTCGGCCTTGTACGCGCGGTTGTTGACCCAGGTCTTGCACCCGCAATCGTCGATCGAACCGTTGCGCCTGGCGTTGGAACAGCTGCGCCAGGCGCGCGGCACAGCGGATCTGGCGGTGCTGCGCGCCGAACGTGCATTGATCGACATTTTGCCGCGCAGTGAGCGCGCTGCGGCCCTGAAGTCGCTGCTGAAGATTGCCGCATCGGTAATCGGTGACCAGCATCCGCTCGTTGCCGAAACGCGGCTACGCGCGGCCGAGCAATGGCTCCAGGATGGAGATCCCGATCAGGCCCGCCTGGTATTGCAGGGCGCCGCCGCGCCGCTGCGTTCCGAATTGTTGCCGAGCGCGTTTGCGCTGCGCCGGCTGCAGCGCATCGAGCACGCGCTCGAACTGCGCTGAACCGCGTGTACCGTTGAGTGCATCGCTTTGGCAGCAAGGTCTGCTCAACGACAGGACTCGCTGACTTCTTTCCAGACCACCGGTTCCCAATAGTTCTGGTCGCGGATCGGCGTTTTCCTGTCTTTGAAATAGCGCAGGCCAAGTCGATACGTGGTGTTGGGTTGAACGTCGAGCTCGAAATACTTGAAGCGCTCGCTGTGCCGCAGTTGCTGGCGGTGAAGGTTATCGCCACCCCAGAAGCGGTCGTCCGGGATCAGCTCAGAGAGTTTGAGCCGATGACGACCGGCGCTTACCCGGAATACGTTGTTGCTCAATGCGCCGCCGAGGCGACCGTCGATGCTGTGCAACAAGACCGCAAAAATCGATTCGCGCAGCGGCGGCTTGAGTACCAGATTGATGCGCCCACAGCCTTGAGGTGCGGCTGCCGGAGTGACCGCCAGCCGATAGGCGGGGACGTCGACGCGATCCACCGCACCGCTGATTGCCAA
>JANMSL010000108.1:0-4099 GCA_031389245.1 Lysobacterales bacterium
CCATTGCAGAACAGGGAATTGTTCACCGACATGATGGTCGAATGGGCGCAGTCTGCGTGCGCAATTTCGATGATCGCCAGTACGTATGCGATCGGATCCATGCCCGCGCCGCCGTACTCCTGGGGCACTTCGAAATTGCGCACGCAGACTGCGCCCATTCGACCATCATGTCGGTGAACAATTCCCTGTTCTGCAATGGCATCTTGAAAAATGGTACCGAAGCGCAGAAGCAGAAGTATGTGCGTGCCATTGCCGAGGGCAAGGCGATTGGCGCCTACGCACTCACTGAGCCGCAGTCCGGATCGGATGCATCGGCGATGCGCTGCCGCGCGGAAAAACAGTCAAATGGCACCTGGATCGTAAACGGAAAAAAGAGCTGGATCACCTCGGGGCCGGTTGCCAAGTACATCAATCTTTTCGCGATGACCGACCTGTCCAAAGGGGCAAAAGGAATCAGTGCCTTCGTTATCGATGCCGACCGTCCGGGCTGCATTCGCGGCAAGACCGAACCCAAGCTTGGCATTCGCGCGTCGGCGACTTGCGAGATCGAGTTCCAAGACTATGTGGTGCACGCAGATGAGCTGCTCGGTCGCGAAGGCGAAGGCTTCAAGATAGCGATGGGTGTTCTCGATGCCGGCCGCATTGGCATCGCTTCACAAGCTGTTGGCTTGGCGCGAGCTGCTTACGAGGCTGCTGTGGTCTATGTGCGTGAGCGCAAGAGTTTTGGCCAACCCATCGGATCATTCCAGATGATTCAAGCGAAAATTGCAGATATGAAATGCCGTTTGGATGCAGCCTATCTGCTGACATTGCGCGCGGCTTGGACCAAGGCGCAGACCGACAAGAACGGTGGTCGTTTCAGCACCGAAGCCTCGATTGCCAAGCTCACCGCGTCGGAGGCGGCGATGTACATCACGCACCAGGCACTTCAGATTCACGGCGGAATGGGCTATTCCAAGGAAATGCCGCTGGAACGCTATTTCCGCGATGCCAAGATCACCGAGATCTATGAAGGCACCAGCGAAATCCAGCGCCTGGTCATTGCCCGCAACGAAACTGGGTTGCGTTAGGCGCTTTGACGATGCCCCCAGGCATCGTCTGCCTAACGCAACGCCCGCGCTGACGCGCGGGCCGGATGTTGTGCACCAGGGATGGTGGTCTGCAGCACTCTTTGTGCTTTCACAGTGCCCCCCGGCATCGTCTGCCTAACGCAACGCCCGCGCTGATGCGCAGCAAGGCCGCGGCGGAATCACTGAATTGTGCAATGACCGCATGGTGGGTCCGACCTGCGGTCGGACGCTCTCAAGTAATTGGCTTATCGCGACGAAGTTTGCGCACAATTGCGTTCAGCGCACGGTCGACCAGACCGCTCTCTTCCAGGACCTGAAGTTTTCCATCCCGGATCGCTTTCACCAAGTCGTCGGCGGAGTACTCACCACACTTGACACCGTTGCGGTTGACGAACAGATACTGAGAGCGCACGGTACTGACCCACAGCAGCTTGGCGCGTTCGCGAGTGGCGTCTTCGCGGACAAACTCCAACCAGGCACCGGGTTTCAGGTCGCGGACTGTGGCAGTAACGCTGTCGCCCGCAACCGCGGGCGGAAGTTTCGGCTCGGCGGCCTTGGCTACGGTCTCAGGACTATAGACAACCTCGTCTTTGCCGCTGCCGAAGCGAACTTCCAGGCTCTCGAAAAAATCGTGTTCGTGCTTGGCATATTGCTCGGCCCCGGCTGGCCGTGTGGACGTTGCGTTGATCGCATTCAGAGTGGCCGTAGGCGGCACCTGCAGTTGGCCGGGCACGCGGGGGGTTGGCGATCCGCGAACGGCGACGCCTGTTGCAGCCGGCCTTTGACCTGTGGCCTGTGGTGCCACAGCTGCGACTCCACCCTGGTGCTGCGCAGTAAGCAGCTCCGAGATTCCTGACCAGAGTTCATCGACATCGTCGCCGTGAATACCCACTGCAGTCAGTCCGCGCTTCAATATCTGTTCGACTTCGAGCATCGCCCCGGCATCGTCTGGATCATTCTCCAGTCTCGAAGGCGCATCGGCCAGTACTTCGACAACGCGCAATGCGTCCTTCCATTGTGTGGAATCGCCGCCATTGCGCAGATGCGTCATGACCAGATAGTTCGACCAGCGCTTGGTGAGCATGTCGCGCAGTCGGGCTGGAAGCTGCTTGCCCTCAACGCGGCGTAACAACTCGCGTGCCGATTCCTGTTGCGCCTGTTCCAGTCGTTCTTTGCCGCGCGCGGCCTCCGTGGTGCGCTTTTCGGCAATATCGGAGCGCTTGCGATGGGTGGCAATCGCCTCGCTCAGTTGCTTGCGCGCCACATCGAATACGCCGAGGTCTTGGTCGAAACTGCTGATAACGCTGCGTACGAGGCTTTCCAGCGCATGAAAGAAGCTTCGGTCTTTGTCAGAATCTTCGCTCCAACCCAATGCGGCGGCGGCCAAATCGTCCAGCAACGCGCGTGCAGGGTGGTCCTTGCGCGCAACAAACGTGGGATCGAGCAGAGCGACTTTAAGATAAGGAATTTGCAGGCGGCTCAGCATCGACTGCAGCTCGCCGGGCAGATTGCGGTCCTGGATGGCGTAGTCGAACAGCATGCCGACCAGGTCCAGTGCGGTTTCGTCGTTATTGCGCAACCGGCTGTTGGTGCTGCCACCCACAAGGCCACGGGCACGGGCGATCAAAGCCGCTTTTGCCTGCTCGGCGCTGATCGCCGGTCCGCCAGCACTGCCCATTTGCTCGGCTTGAAGCATGCTCAGGGCGTTCATCAAGGCATGGCCATCGATCGCCGGGCCGGGCGCGTATCCGCCACCGCCCGAGTGAGCTGAGCCCGAGTAGCCCGAACCGGCACCGCCAGGAGCGCCCATGCTGCCACCGACTGCACCGCCACTGCCACCACCGCCCAGCAGCCGCATCAATTCGGAAACCACCGGGGCCAACCCCGGATCAATACCGCCGTAGTCACCGCCGCCAGCGTGATAACCACCACCGGCACCGCCGTAATCGGAGCCGCCATGGGCATATCCGGCATCATGACCCTGCGACGACTGGTGCTCATGGCTCTGCGCGCCAGGCGCGCCGACGGCGCCCGGTGCCCTAGGTCGCGCCGCTGGGGCGTTGCTGCGAGCCACGGTGTAGCGCAGTTCGGGCAGCACACCGGACTCCGCCAAAATGCGGTTGGCGCGTTCATAGAGCGGACCAAGCACGCCCAGCCACTGACGCTCCAGGTGCTTCAGGCAGATCAGGCGCACATCCACCGGCATTTCTGTGGGGGTGATTGCGTGCACGACTGACGCGGCGAGCTGGTGCGGCGCAGCCGGATTGTTGTGTTCGTCCAGGCCCTGTAGACCGAGCGCATGCGTCATGCGCTGCTGCAGCGTGTGCAATGGGCGCGTGAACGCAGCCACACAGCGATCAACCAGCGAGATGACTGCGAGATTTTCTTCCAACGTATCGTGTTCGACCAGTGATAGCTCCAGCCGCGAGTCGCGGGCGAGGCTGCCATCGGCGCGCCGGGCCTGCGGCAACTTGCCGGCATAGAGTTGTTCGAAACTGGTTTGAATGCGGGTGCTGAACAGGCTATTGATCGACTGCCGGTGCAGGCGCAATGCCCGCATTGAATCGAAGTGCGTGTTCTGCTGCGCGCTTGATCCGGCTTTGTCGGCCAGGTTGAAAAGATAGTCGTCCGTCGCCTGCAAGGTCGCATCCAGCGACGCGAAAAGCGCCTTGAAGAACTCGTCGTCAAAAGCCTTGGCGATCAACGCCGCCCCGCCAGTCCTGTTTACGACTGGCGGGCGTAGCGGTATGACTTCAGAGGAGGGAGCACGCTCTTGCATCATGGCTCTGCGTCTTCATGGATATGGCCTTGATTCTAGCCGGGGTTGGTGCCCGATGCGTGAAGTAAATCACACTTGCGGCCGTGGTCGGGTGCCCCGGGGTCAACGAACCGATGAGCGGCTCCAACGCCACTGGACGTCGTGTTCCCTGACTCGAGGTTCCGGCGAGGCAGTTTGCAAGCCGGGTCAGATTGCGGGCAATGCACGTGCAGCAGCGAATATCAGCGCTGTCAGGCTGGCAGGGTGACCG
>JANMSL010000266.1:0-7927 GCA_031389245.1 Lysobacterales bacterium
GTGAAACTGTGCGCGCGTCAATTGCGGCGAGCCATTGAGGTTGGGAATTGGTCCGGTCAGCTGGTTGCTCGCCAGATACAGGTACTTCAGCGCGCCAAGACCGGTCAGGTCCGGAATCACGCCGGTCAGCTGGTTTCGATCTGCTGCGAAATAGTCCAGCTGGGTCAGTCCAGTCAGGGCGGGCAACGCACCGGTCAATTGATTGCCACTCAGAGACGCGCCAGTAAGTGCAGTGAGATTGGCCAGGGGCGGCAAGCTGCCGGCCAGATTGACCTCATAGAAGAACAGTTTGTTGACGTGCGTTTCGCTGGCATTGCATTCGATGCCGATCCACGTACATTCGCTACCCGCAACGTTGAAATTCGGTACACCGCTGGTGGGGCAGGGGCCCTGACACCAATTCGTATTGCTCGTCCAGTTTTCGCCATGGGTGTTGACGTACAGCGAAATCAGCACGTTGCGCTCGGCAGCCGGAATGACCGCGTGCGCGAGATGGACCCAACCGCAACCTACAACCATCAATGACACCAGCACCCTCATTGCGACACCTCAAGTATTGCGATCCACGGCATCGATAGAAAGTCCACGCCGCTAAACTGCGGAGTCGATTTTGGATCTTAAACACTAAGGCGAGTTTTGGCCGCGATTCACGACAGAGTTGTATGGGTGATCACCAAGGGAACCCAGGGTATTGCCCTGGGCTCCGGTGTGGCGCGTCGATGTCACGCAACGATGTTCTGGGCACGCACCATCGAGCATTGACGCTGGTTCTGCCGGCGGCGGGCCACGCTATTCAATGAACGGCCTAGTCAAAGTCGAGTCGCAAGCCCAGCGCCATGCGATCGTCTTCGCCGCTGCCGTCAAATCCAAGGATCCTTTCGTACTCGGTGCTGAGCGAGACACGCTCGGAGACACGAAACACCAATCCTGCACCGACGATGGCATCGGTACCGGCGTCGGCGCCGTTTGCGACGGTGTCGGTGGCGCGCCAGTGGTAGGCGCCCGCCTTCGCGGTCACCCCCAGCCAGTCGCTCAGCGCATGGCTGCCACGTAACGCCAGTTCGGTGCCATCAATGCCGGCCGCAGTGGCCGACGACGATTGCGTTTCGAAATGTGTACTCTTGAAGCTGGCCTCGACGCCCAGGTATTGGTTCAGGCCGTAGCCCAGCGTAAGACCGGCGCTGGCGTCACCGCCGTCTTGGGATGAGTAGCGTGCGCCGAACAGCTGCACGCCGACATAGACACCGCGCCCATCTGCACGCGCGCCTGCCGCCAGCGATAGCAGGCAAGGCAACGCGACCAACGCGCGACACCACCACCGGCGCCGTGACGCGGCCTCGCCGCGAAGGCCCTGACCACGCACAAACTCGACCAGTGCCGGAACATGCCGCTGTGCAACCTGCCTCATTGCATTCTCCTTGATATGCTACAAATGTAGCAGTGGTGTCAGAATAGACAGGATGGTGCTACATTTGCAACACCATTGCTGAATCGCAGTTGCATGACCGACGACAAGCTAGCCGCACTGAGCAATCGCGAACGTCAGATCATCGACATCCTGTTCAAGAAGGAAGTCGCGACCGCGCGCGAGATCTGGGAAGACCTGCCGGACGCGCCAGGCTATTCAGCGATGCGCTCGATGTTGTCGCGGCTGGTGGAAAAGGCGGTGCTGACGTCCGAGATGCACAACGGACGCCTGGTCTATCGCGGCCGCTTCTCGCGCAAGCGTGCGCAGAATCGCGAGTTGCAGCGACTCGTCGACAAGTTTTTTGGTGGCTCGGCCAAGGCAGCGATCATTGGCCTGCTTGGCGATCCGCAGGACGAGTTGAGCGTGCAGGACAGGGACGAGATCGCGCGCCTGCTACGCAAGAAAAAGAACGAAGGCGGGTAGCTGATGGGCATCGGATTTCTGCTCGAATCCACCGGCCTGCTGCTGCTCGCGTTGGCCCTGGGCAAATCCTGCAGCCATGCTTCGCGGCGCGCGGCACTGTGGTTTGGCGCGATTGCAGCGCTGCCGCTGCTGTGGCTGGCTGACATAACCGGCGTGGGTTGGCAGCCGTTGACACAGCCGGGGCCTGCGACTTCGACGGCCGCTGGTTCGGCGACACCCGCCGCTGTATCGACCTGGTGGACGCTGTGGACTTTCTACTGCGCCATCAGCGCATGGCGACTGGCCAGCTGGCTGCGTGCTTTGTGGGCGAGCCACGCGCTGCGGCTGCAGTCGCGGCCCTGTCGTGGAACGGCTTGGTTGCGACATAGCCGGCTACTGTCGCGCGCCCTGCATCGCCGCACCGTACCCGTTCTCGTTCATGCTGACATTGCTTCGCCTTTTATGGTCGGCGGTTTGTATCCGCGCATTTACATTCCCGTCTATCTGGAGCGTTGCGAGCCACAACGCGCGCGTCAGGTTTTGCTGCATGAGTTCGCGCATCTGCGCGCGCGCGATTGGCTGCGCGACCAGTTGATCGCGCTGGTCTGCTGCGTGCTCTGGTTCCAGCCGTTGATCCATCGTGTGCGCGCGCATTTTCGCCGCGACATCGAGCTGGCCTGCGACGCACAGGTGCTGCGCGCGGGCACCGACGCGCTCGACTATGCACATACGTTACTGCATTGCGCCGAGCGGCATCAGCGGCTACGCGCCGCGCTGGTCGCTATTGCCGACCAGCGCGGCCAACTGGTGCAACGCGTAGCGCACATCCTCGAACCCAGCGCACCCTGCGCGAGCGCCGGACTGCCCTGGGCGCAGGCCGCGTTGCTGTTTGGCGGTCTGCTGTTGGTGTCCGTCAATCTGGCGCCGCGGATGCTCGAGGCGTCGCCCGTTACAGCCGAAACCGACGCAGCCGTCGGCATTACCCCGCCGAACGCAGGGCGTGTCGTCGCGCAATCCCGGTCGTCGTGGCCGACTCAAACCGCGACTGACGGTGCAGCGGATCTGCCCTCGCGTATTCTGCCTATCGTGCCGGCCAGGCAGGAAGCACCCGAGCACGCGGTGGTGACTGCTGCGATGGCAGCGACGACAACGACGCTCGGGGAATCCGACGCGCCCGTTGACTCCCGGCTGCTGTGGGCGGCTATGGCCAGCGTGGCCGAAGCTGATGCGCGCGACTACGCCTTGCACCACAGCGACGAAGCCGGCTTCGATCGACCGGCAGATCCACGTTTTGAAGACGGACTGCGCGCTGGCCGCAGTGAACGTGCTGCAAGGCGTGAGCGCGTGATGCGGCGCGTGTGGCCTTTCCTTGGACACGTGCCGCTGTAGAGGTGCGCAGCAGGGGCACGTGGTGCGCAGCGCCAATCATGCGTACCTGCTCGGCGCGCGTGAAGTGTCGCTTTTGCCGGCCGGCACGTTGCCATCGATCGACCGCCGCCATTGCGCAGCGTCGACAATTTGAAAGCTGCCCCACACCGCGTCGCTCAGGCAATCACTGCCCAAGTTGATCAGGCTGATGCAGAGGCCTGGCATCGGGCGCTCACAAGCGTGCTGCGGTGGCAGCGAAGCGCTGACGATAGGCAGTCGGATGGGTGCCAAACTTACGGCGGAAATGGTGACGCAGGGTGGTCGCAGTTCCCAGACCCGCCTGTTCGGCGATCGAATCAACCGAGTCTGACGAGCGCTCGAGCAGCTCGCGGGCCCGATCCAGCCGAATCGTGGTCAGCCATTGCGCTGGCGTCGTGCCGGTGGCCGCCCGGAATCGACGAATGAGCGTGCGTTCGCTCATCGCGGCCATGCCGGCAAGCTCGGCTATCGGCAGCGTCTGGTGCATGCGCCGACGCATCGCATCCATCAGTGGCGACAGCGCGTCGCGCTCAGTTCTGGGCAGCGCGCGCTCAACAAACTGCGCCTGACCGCCGTCGCGGTGCGGAGGTATCACCAAACGTCGCGCAACCTGATTGGCGATCGCGGCTCCATGGTCGCGACGAACCAGATGCAGGCACAGATCCAGCCCTGCCGCGCTGCCGGCCGAGGTGAGCAGTTGGCCTTCGTCGACGTAAAGCACATCGGCATCGACGCGGATCGAAGGGTAGCGCTGTTGCAGCGCCTCGGCGTAACGCCAATGTGTGGTGGCGCGCCGACCATCCAGCAGGGAAGTGGCAGCGAGAACAAACGCGCCGGAACAGATCGACAGCAGCCGAGCACCACGCGAATGTGCATCGCGCAGCGCAGCGATTATCCGCACCGGGACCGGTACGTCGATGCCGGTCCAGCCCGGGATGATCACCGTGCCCGCGGCCGACAGCCGCTCGAGGCCTTGGTCGGCAGTGACGCGCATTCCATATTGCCCATGCACGGTGCGCCGCTGCGGCGAACACGTCTCGAAACGGTACCAGTGGGCGCCGAGCTCGGGTCGCGGTAAACCAAATACTTCGGCTGCGCAGCCGAACTCGAATGCGCACAAGCCGTCGTACACGAGGGCCACGACCAGCGGGTTGTGCTTGATATTGGCGCTACGATGTTTTGGCATTATTTGATCGAACAATGGCAATTCTGCCAATTGTCCAACGATGCTGATGCAGAAACAATGGCCGTGCTTCCTCACTTGGAGATCCGCTCATGGCAAATGCAGTCACTCAAGTTCCTGCGGCGCACTCAACCCTGGCCGTGCAGCATTTTGAATCCGGGTTCAGCTTCGAAACGGATTGTTGGGATACCCACGAGGCACTCGCCAGCAGCGATCCCGGGTTCATACTGATTGATGCGCGCAGCGCGGAAATGTTTGTGCGCGGCCATGTGCCGGGCGCAATCAATATTCCGCACGGCAAGATCATCGGATCGCGGATCAGCGCCTACGCCCCGACCACGTTGTTCGTTACCTACTGCGCCGGGCCACATTGCAACGGTGCCGCCCGGGCTGCGCTGCGGCTGGCGCGGCTCGGCTATCCGGTCAAGCTCATGGCCGGCGGAATGACCGGCTGGCTGGATGAGGGCTTCACCCTCGAGTCTGGCCCGGCGTCAGAATGACGAATCCCGATGCGGCGAAGTGGCAGACTATGACCCGTCGTTCGATGCACCCGGTTTCCTGTCTCGTGCGACCAGTCGCCCCTAGTGAGGTTGCGGAATTGGTGATCATGTGCGCGGAACACGCGCGCTACGAGCGCGCGGAATTCGCAGCCGCCGCCACCACAGCGGCTTTGCAGCGCGCGATATTCGACCGTCCTGCCAGATTGAAGGCATGGGTGGCACAGGCGCAGGGACAGTTGATTGGCTACGCCACCGCGACCGGCGAATATTCGACCTGGTCGGCACGAGAGTTTCTGCACATGGATTGCCTGTTCGTGCGCGAGGCATTTCGTGGCGCAGGCGTGGGTTCCGCGCTGTTGGCTCAGGTTGTGCGCTACGCGGGCGAGCACGGGTTTGCCCAGGTCCAATGGCAGACGCCGGCGTGGAACAAGGAAGCGCAGCGCTTCTATCGCCGCGAAGGCGCTAGCGCCGTACCCAAGTTGAGGTTTGTGCTGGCCATCGCCAAGTAGGCCCCAGCGCCCGGATCACGAACCGAACAAAAACTGGCGAGTGTCGCGGTCAGAGTACAATTTCCTGACTAGCGGCATTGAACCGATCGCTCTGATTTCTCTCCGGCACAGCGCCCATGACCACGCCAGTCCTCCTCGCCATCGACGCCGGCACGACCAGTGTGCGCGCGATTGTTTTCGATGCGCGCGGTCACGTCCTCGCCGCCGCGCAGCAGGAAATTGCGCAGTATTACCCCCAGCCGGGCTGGGTCGAGCAGGACGCTGACGAGATCTGGATGGCGGTGTTGGCAACGTGTCGGGCGGCAATGCTGCAGTCAGGCCTGCCGGCAACACAGGTCGCAGCAATCGGAATTGCGAATCAGCGCGAGACCGCAGTGCTCTGGGAGCGCACATCGGGGCGAGTGGTGCATCGCGCCATTGTTTGGCAGGACCGGCGCACCGCAGAGGTTTGTCAAAGCCTGCGCGATGCCGGGCACGAGGCGATGGTGAGCGCCAAAACCGGACTGCTGCTTGATCCGTATTTCTCGGCGACGAAGATCGCCTGGATGCTTGAGGCGGTGCCCATGGCGCGTGCGGCTGCGAACGCTGGGCAGCTGTGTTTTGGCACGATCGACAGTTGGCTATTGTGGAAACTGACCGGCGGGCGCACGCATGCGACCGATGCGACCAATGCATCACGCACACTGTTGTTTGACATCGTGACCCAGGCTTGGGACGACGAGCTGCTGACCTTGTTCGATGTGCCACGCGCGCTGCTGCCCGAAGTACGCGATTCAAATGCGCACTACGGCGTTACCGATGCGGCGCTGCTCGGTGCCGAGTTGCCGATTCACGGCGTGCTCGGCGATCAGCAGGCGGCGCTGGTCGGCCAGGCATGTTTCGCGCCGGGCATGATCAAGAGCACCTACGGCACTGGGTGTTTCCTGGTGATGAACACCGGCACCACGGTCGCTCGCTCGCAGAATCGCCTGCTCAGCACCGTCGCCTATCGCATCGACAGCACCACGACCTATGCGATCGAGGGCAGCATCTTTGTCGCCGGCGCGGCGGTGCAATGGCTGCGCGATGGCCTGAAGCTGATCAACTCCGCCGCGCAGACCGAGCAGATCGCAATGCAGGCCAACGGCAATGGTGGCGTCTACCTGGTGCCGGCCTTCACTGGGCTGGGCGCACCCTACTGGGACGCACAGGCGCGTGGCGCGATTTTTGGTCTGACGCGCGATACCGGCATCGGCGAGATTGTCACCGCTGGATTGCAGTCGGCCTGTTTCCAGACCCGCGACCTGCTTGAAGCAATGAACCGCGATGGCAGCGCGGGTGCCTGCGCGTTGCGCATCGACGGCGGCATGGCCGCGAACAATTGGTTCGCGCAATCGCTCGCCGACCTGCTTGGCCTGCCCGTCGATCGCCCACGCGTGATTGAAACCACCGCTCTGGGCGCGGCCTACATGGCCGGACTTGGCGCCGGCATGTTCACTTCGCTCGCGCAGATCGCCGCGCACTGGGGTTGCGAACGCCGCTTCGATGCACAGATGCCAACGGCGCAGAGCGAGCTTTTTTATCGTGGCTGGCTAGACGCGATCCGGCGCGTGTTGCAAGCCCCCGTATCACGCTGAGTCTCCGCTGCGAGGCGCAGATCAGCGCCGCTGTTGAGCGTCAGTCTCGCTGCTTCTCTCTCACCCAGAATCACCCACGTCGCTGGTCGCCCTGTCTCCTTGCCGTTTCAATCCTGACTCAGCCAATTTCGATGCATAGGTCGCTGCGTCCCTCCGGCACACCGTTCGGCCCGAAGCGTTGCTCAATGCAGCGCAGGCCATGGCCATCGAGCAGAACGATGGTGCTGGCGCGTGTGCCGTAGTCAGGGCCGCGAATGAAGGCGGACGACAGCAGGCGCTCATAGGCAAGAGCGATCCCGGTATCGGGCAGGTCGGTATCATTCGCCACCGCGTTGTTCTGCAGGGCACTGAGCAGCGGCTGCGGATCATCGTTGCCGTCATCGATCCACCGCGACAATGCGCTGCGCAGTGCCAGTGTCTTGGGCCACGGTGTATTCAAGCCGGCATTCGAAATCGCATGCACGCCCGGTTCGATTCGGTTTGCAAGGAAAACCGGGTGGTTACCCATCACGTGCATCGCGTTATCGTCGAAGGCGAGCAGGTTGAAGCGCCCGAACTGGCCGGCCTCGACGCGCAGTCGTTCTATCTCGCAATCCATCCCCTGCTGGCTGCGCACCAGGCGCTGCACCAGTTCGCCGCGTGAGCGCGTGCCGATTTCCGGCAGTCCAACGCGCACATTGGTGACCGCGACGACGCGGCCCCGTCGCGACAGCGACAACCAGCTACCTCCGGCGCGCAGATCGCGACCGCCGTAAACGTTGGGATCGTCGGAGTGAAACGCCGCCGCCGCGCTCGGGCGCGCATGAAACTCATCGCGATTGGCGACCAGCACTAATTTGAAG
>JANMSL010000252.1:0-2974 GCA_031389245.1 Lysobacterales bacterium
GAACTGGATCGCAACCTGATGGAGCAGGCCTTGCTCAATATTGTCAAGAATGCGATGGAAGCAGTGGATGCTGGAAACAAGGAAACCGGCAACGGCGGCGGCTACATTCACTTGGAACTGGTCCAGGAACCAGGCCGAGTCAGACTGTCCGTGATCGACTCCGCAGACCGACTCTGGGAAGTACCGGCGGGTCAGATCTTCACGCCATTCTTCACCACAAAAAAAGGCGGGCAAGGAATCGGATTGCTGTTCGTCCGTGAAGTCATGAATCGTCATGGGTTCGTCTATCGCCTGGCCGCCAATGGACAAGGCGAAACGCGGTTCGATGTTTGGTTTTCGGGATAGTTCGTCGACGCGCTGCACCTAGGCGCGATGGGTTACGAGTGCGGCAACGTCGGTCGCGGCCAGGTCCGCTCCTACGGTAGGAGCGCACCCGGGCGCGATGGGTTTTCGGGTTGCTCAACGCTGGCCGCTACGGTGAACGGAGTCTCTGGTGTTGCGCGTGATGTGGCGCCTACCAGATCAGATCGTCCGGCACGACGAAGCGTTGATAGTAGGGATCGTCTTCACTGTGCTCATTGCTCGCCTGGGCGCGCCCGTGATCAACCACGATCGGCCCGTTGCGCTCGTACACCATTTCGGCAGCGGCACGTGGCAGTAATTCGTAGCCCTGATCGTGTTGCACGACCACCAGGACGCCTTTGGCCAGCTGGTTGCGTTGCAGCGGATTGACCAGGATGCTCTTGATGCTGTTGTCGTCGGCGAAGCGATAGTCGATCTCTCCGGCTCGTGCAAGCTTGTGTGTCTCGACAATCTGCCGGATTTGCGCGCGAAGCTCGCGGGCGCGCGCCAACGCCTTTTGCTCGGCCGCCAACGCCCGATCGCGCTCGACGCGCTGAACCTGCAACTGCTGTGCGTTTGCGCGCTCTTCGCCGCCGGAAGCCGGCGTTTTTCCCTGGCGCTGCTTGTTCTGTTCACGCACTGCCGCCGCGACATTGTGCTTCTTGACCAGACCGGCCTTGAGTAACTGTTCCTGCAATGGCGTGCGCATGGCGTCGAATCGGAGCTTTTCGGATTGGAGAAGCTCGATTGTAGCTTCGATGGCGATGAGTCTGAGCGCTCAAAAGCGGCGCAAAGCAGCTCCGGCAGGAGCCGCGCCAGCCCCACGACGAGCATGCTCGCCCTGGAGCTGGGCCATTGCTCGCTGGCCACACGGTGCGCTAATCGTTCCGATGTCCTCGACGCTGCTCTGCTTCAAGTTGCCCGGCGCGGTCGCGTCCTGGTCAGTTCTGGATGCGAATCTGGATCGGGTAGTACGCCCCCGAAAGTGCGCTGGCATCGAAGTGATGCATCTCGTCGCCATAGCTGGGGTGACTCTTCAATCCAGACGGCGTGGTGGCCTGCACGAAAAGTTCGTAATCGCCGTTGGCCAGGCCGCTTGAATTGAATTGCAGCGCGTAGCGTCCCTGCGGCGCTGGCGCATCTTGCGCAGTTTCGAGCAGGACGACGCGATCACCCGGCCCGGTGCCGGTGCCGACGCGTCGCAGAAATACCTCGACCTTGGCGATGCCGGCGGTGCCGCCCGAGCTCCAGATCTCGGTGCTCTGCACGGGCACATGCATTAGCTGCGGCGCCCAACCTGCCCAACTTCGATTACCGACTTCAATATTGAGCGGCACAATGCCGCTGACCGCAATGCGGACTACTGGATCGGCACCTAGATGGTGATCGCCGGTGACGTCAGTCCCTTCGATATTCTGCAAGCGCGCAGGTGGTCCCAGTCTCGGCAACTCCGCATGCAGCGGAAAGTGATGGATGGCCGCTGGTCGTGTGTAGGCAGGCGCACTTCCCGGCGGATAGAACACTTCAACGTGCACATTGAGAATGCCGCTGTTGTCGGCGTAAAACTGAAACGTATTGTTGCCGACCAGCAGTGGCGAAGCGCCACCCTGCACGATGTCGCCGAGTTTGACGCGCGCCGTATGCGGAATGCCCCAACCCATCAGGTTGGTATTGAGCGGCGCGCTGTTGTTGCGCGGCTGCTGCAGGATGAACTGCGCTCCACCGTTGAGCTTGACGAAATCGGTGGGCAGTATATTAAGTCCGGAGTAGTCGCCCATCTGGTAGGTGTATACCAACCAGGCTTCGGCGGTAGCGCCTGCGGTGACCGGGTGAATGTCGTCCGGGATGTTGACGGTGAAGGTCGGAAATGTCTGATTCCCACGACTCGACTTCTGATAGTCGGTGCCCTCAATGCGGGTGACGTAATTGTGCACCGTGCGTGCATCAACCACCGGGCCATCGAACCCAAAATTGTCCCAGTGCACCAGGTAATAGGGATTGGCATCCTTGGACGTGTTATAGCCGAACCCGACCCACAGCAACTCGTAGTCGCCAACGGCAAACGTATACGGAGTGTAGGCCGTGTTGATCACGCTCCTGCCGTCGATGAAAATCTGCACGCCATCGGTGCCGACGCGCACATCGAAATGGCGGCGTACGTTGGACACCGCCTGGCGCCCCACGTTCTCCAGGTTGACCCCGGCAAGCTTATGCGAAGCGCCTTGCATGTCGATCAAACTGACGCTGACCTCCTGAAACTGCGCACGCACACGCAGTATGCCCGCGGGCAGGCCCAGAGCACCTTCTTCGTCGAAGAAGCTGGCGTGCGCGGTAAGCTCGGTCGGCACCGGATTCAAATCGAAATACCAGACCGATCGCGGACTCAACGGCGCATCCATGTCGAACACGATGCGTCGTCGCACACCGGGTTCAATCCTCACCTTTTTGCGGAAGCGCTGGGTGGTCTGTGACTTGTCGCCGGTGGTGTCGACGCGCGTGCCTTGCAGGGTGTGCGCGTGGTACTGGTCGTTGACGAAAAACAAATTGAAGCGCGCATCGGTCGAGGTGACTGTGGCGTTGTTCCACAGCTTTTCGTCGGCGGGCCCGAGCGGCACGTTGAAGTCATCGAAAT
>JANMSL010000299.1:0-2660 GCA_031389245.1 Lysobacterales bacterium
ATGCGCGCTGGGCCGTAGCCGGTGTATCCGGGCGCGAAAGCGCGGCCGGAAGCGGCGTCGGAATGCTCGACAAGGGCAGTGGCGGCGTCGCACGCGACAGTGCGGCCGGCGTGGGCAGACTGCCGATCACCGTCGATGCAGCCGTCGGCATCTTGGCGCGCGCCGTGATCGGACCGCCCTTCTGGATGGCCGGATGGGCTTGCAAATCCTCGACCAGCTCGTGACAGCTCTGGTAGCGGTCGGCCGGCTCTTTGGCCACCATTCGGGTGAGGATACGGGCAAGTTCGGCATCGACTTCGCCATTGAGCTGGCGCACGTCCGGTACTTCGGCGCGTACCACTTCCAGCAACAGACCCAGAGGCGACTCGTCGGTAAACGGCATGCGACCAGTCAGCATCTCGAACATAACGATACCGAGCGAGAAGATGTCGGAACGCAAATCCATCGGCTTGGCCAGACAGACTTCGGGTGACAGATAACCGGGTGTGCCGACGAACTCACCCGTCGCAGTCAGTTTCTTGGAGAAATCGTGCTGCGCCAACGCGATGCCAAAGTCGGCAATCTTGATCTTGCCACGCGTGGACAACATCAGATTGGCAGGCTTTATATCGCGATGGACCACACCCTTGTCGTGCGCGATGCTCAGTCCAAGCGCAGTCTGGTGGATCACCTTGGCCGCTTGCTCGGGCGTCATCTTGCCTTCGCGCTTGAGGAATGACGACAGCGATTCGCCCTCGACAAACTCCATGGCGAAATAGGGCTGGCCCTCGTCCTCGCCAATAAAATAGATCTGGATGATGTGCGCGTCGTTCAGTTGTGCCATCGAGCGCGCTTCGCGCAGGAAGCGTTCTTTGACACTCTCATCGTGGGACAACGATTCCGACAACGTCTTGATCGCTACATAGCGATTGAGCGCCGCCTCGAAACCCTTGTAGACCACACCCATGCCGCCGCGGCCCAGTTCGCAGACCACATCGTAATGACCAACTCTCGTACGCATGTCGACATCCCCATTGAATGTGCCGTCGCAGAATATCACCGCAATCTGAACGCGCGCCGAGTGCGCGTACCATTGCACCCTCGGAGCAGCGTTCGCCTCGAACCCTTTTTCGTCAAGAACCCGAACGAGCGGACAGGCATGAGCCGCAAACTTGCCCAAACCGCCCTTCCGTCACCTAAACTCGGCCATTCCTTCACGGAACCCCGACATGAAACGCCGTCACCTGCTGGTTAGCGCCGGGGCCGCCGCCACTTTGACGGCATGTTCCGCCGATCCGCCAGCGGCAACGGCCAAGTTTCGTTGGAAGCTGGTTACCGCATGGCAGGCCAATTTTCCTGGCCTGGCCGCCGGCGCGGCGCGACTTGCCGCCGAAATCGGTCGTGCCAGCGGCGGCCGCCTGTCGATCGAAACGTTTGCGGGCAACGAGCTGGTCGCACCGTTCGAGGTGTTCGACGCGGTGTCTCGTGGCACTGTTGAAATGGGCCATAGCGCCGCCTACTTCTGGAAGAACAAGCATCCCGCGATGCCATTCTTCTGCACGGTACCGTTTGGGCTGAACGCGCAGGAGATGAACGCCTGGCTGTATCACGGTGGCGGCTTGGAGCTGTGGCGCGAACTGTACGCCGGCTTCAACCTCGTTCCGTTTCCGGCCGGCAACACCGGAGTACAGATGGCGGGCTGGTTCAACCGCGAGATCACCTCAGTCGACGATCTCAAAGGTTTGAAAATGCGTATCCCGGGACTCGGTGGTGAAGTGATGACGCGGCTCGGAAGTCAGGCGGTGAATCTACCAGGGTCCCAGATCGCTGCCGCCATGCGCGCCGGGACCATTGATGCCTGCGAGTGGATGAATCCCTGGAACGACCTCGCCTTTGGGCTGTTCGACGTCGCCAAGTACTGTTACGCCCCAGGCTGGCAGGAGCCGGGCCAGACCCTAGAGTGCATGATCAATCGCGATGCCTACTTCGCGCTGCCACAAGATTTGCAAGCCATAGTCGAGCAATGCTGTCGTGCCATCAACGCGGACTTGCTGGCCGAATACACAGCCGAAAACCAACGCGCCCTACGTACCTTGATCGACGAACATCAGGTCGAGTTTCGACGCCTGCCCGACAGTGTGCTCACCGCGCTGCGCAATACCGCCGAGAGCGTGCTCACTGATCTGGCCGGAGACAATGGCTTCGCGCGCCGCGTACTGGCCTCCTACCGCAGCTTCCGGGATCAGTCGCGCGCCTGGCATGCACTTAGTGAGCTGCCGTACTACCAGGCTCGGGAATAGCTGCTGACAAAAGTGAGCGCCAAGCCCCAGGGGAAGATCGATTGCACGGATTCAAAACGAAGTTGGCGCGCCCAGAGGGGTCCTTCGTTGCGCTGCTGTGATGCCCTCAGGCATCGCAGGCAACGAAGACGCCCGTGCATGGATGCACGGGCCGGAGTCCTGCGCCAGGGAAGGTTGATTGCAGGGATTCAAAACGAAGTTGGCGCGCCCAGAGGGATTCGAACCCCCGACCTACAGCTTCGGAAGCTGCCACTCTATCCAGCTGAGCTATGGGCGCTGTGTAATCTGGATTATCGCATGAACGCACCCTAATGCAGCAATCCACCTCACATATCACAACGACTCACACCCCCCATCCAACCCCCACGCACAAGCTAAACT
>JANMSL010000349.1:0-7640 GCA_031389245.1 Lysobacterales bacterium
ATGAACTCGCGCTCGAACTCTACCGATGCGGTGCTCAGATACTTGCCGCCGATGGGTGTGCCCAGTTCGTCGCGATCGCCCAGACTTTGATAACCATATCCGCGCACACTGCGATCGCCGCCCGCAAAGAAGCGCAGCTCCGGCGGTAGTCGCGCAAACTGCTTTGTCTGCGTGGCACCCAGTTCACAGCGCATCAGGATGCGCGTCTTTGGGTTGAACGAGTGAATCCAGCGTGCCTCAGCCTGTGCTTGCACGAAGCTCACATCCGATGCCAATGATTCGCTTCCGCCACGCAATCCCAGTCTCAGCGAAGCCCCGTGCTGCGGGCGAATTCTGTCGGTCGCGTAGACCCGCGTGGCATTCAATTCGGGATAGACCACGGTGCTGCGCTGGCGTTGGTCGAACACACTTTGTGTGCCCACTACGAAGCTTCCCTGCAGTGCATTCAGCGACAGGGCGGCGTTCCATTGATCTCCGGCGCGGCTGATACCTGCGCTGTACAGCGTGGAAGTCGCATCCACGGCGACAGTTTGCTCGTCGCGATAGCGCGCGCCGATCAAATAAAACTGTCGCGCGTCCGCATAATGTGGCACACGGTAGTCGACGCTGAACAAACTTAGATTCTGCGCAATCTCGACCTCGCTGGCGAAGGTATGCCCGCGCGGGTTCACCCAGCGTCGATCGAGTCCGAAGCGCACGCCGGCGCCGTAGTCGGTGTCGTACGAAGCACCGAGGCTGTAGGCCGTACGCTTGGCTGGTATCAGGCTTACCCGAATCGGTACCTGCAGTTGCTTGCTCAGTTCGACTTCTGGCACCACTTCGATGCTGGAGAAATAGTTGGACGCAGCCAGCGCTTGCTGAAGTGCCTCGATGCGCTGTTGATCGTAGCGATCACCCTTGCGCCAGGGTACGTATCGACGCAGAAAGGCATCATCGAACTGCGCGCCACTGAAACTGACTTCACCGAGCAAATAGCGAGTTCCGGAATTCCAGTCCAACTGGATGTCGGCGGTGTTTTCAGCGCGACTGACTTCTACGCGCGCAGTCACTGTCGCCTGATCGAAATAGCCACGACGCTGCAAGGCACGTTCGACGCGCGCCTTGCTGGTTTCGTAGACAGCGTGATCGAAAATCTCGCCCTCGGTCGGATGGAAGTCTTCGATCAGATCGGCAATGCGTTCGTTGCGCGCGGCGGCGCCAGCAATCGCCACGTGCAACCTACGCACTCGCACCGGATCACCGCGGGTAACTTCCACTTCGATCTGGCGTGGCATTTGATCGGCCACGCCGACAGTGACCACTGCCGTGGACTGGTAGTAACCGAAGGGTTGCAGCGCGTCGCGTACCTCAATCGGTATGGCCCCGAGCAATCGCTCCAGTCGGGCATCGCCAATGCTGCTGCGCTTCTCGTAAGCAGCCAGTGAGAGTGCCGCCTTTACCGCAGCGAGCTGTTCGTCCTGCACGCCAGTAACGACGATGCGCACTGCGCGGGGACGGGTTTTGATGTCCTGCGCACCTGCGGTCGAAGCCAGCACCACCAGCAGCGCGGCAAGCAGTGTGCGGCACGCCGGCCGTTGCCGATTGCTGGCGCTTCCGGGTTGGTGCGAGCACTTGCTATCAGTCATTGAGTGAGCGCCCAACGCGCGTAAGCAACTTCTCAATTGGGTCCGCGCTAGTTGAAGCGCGATTTGGGCAGGGCCAGCCATTGCAACGCAGTGCCATTGAAAATTCGTTCCTGAGCGATTGGATCCAGAGCGAGTGCATCGATGCCACTGCCGGGTTTCTGCTCCCCTAGTGGGAACGGATAGTCGGTACCGAGCATAACCTGCTGTGCGCCGACAACGTCGATCAGGTAGCGCAATGCCTGCGGATCATGCACGCAGGAATCGAAAAATAGTCGTGAAAAATATTCACGCGGATTGCGCGGATTGTCCATCGCTACCAGGTCGGGGCGCATGTTGAAACCATGCTCGATGCGACCAATCGTGAATGGAAACGAACCGCCGCCGTGGGCGAAACACACACGCAACCGCGGTAAGCGCTCCAGGACTCCGCCGAAAATCAGCGAGCAAGCAGCGCGTGATTGTTCTGCCGGCATGCCTACCAGCCACGGCAGCCAATAGTTGGGCATGGCCTCGGTGCCCATCATGTCCCAGGGATGGACCAGGATCGCAGCTTCAAGATCTTGCGCGGCCTGGAAGAATTCAAACAACTCCGGCGCGTTGAGATTCCAATCGTTGACATGCGAACCAATCTGCACGCCTTGCAAACCGAGTTGATCAACGCAACGCTCCATTTCCTGTATGGCAAGCCGTGGCGATTGCAGCGGCACCGTACCCAGGGCCGCATAGTGGCGCGGGAAGCGACGAACCAGTTCAGACTTGTGATTGTTCAGATGCTGATGCAGGTCCAGCGCCTGATGCGGTTTGGCCCAATAGGAGAACAGTACTGGAACGGTTGAGATTACCTGCACTTGCACGCCGAACTGTGCGTATTCGTTGATGCGCAGTTCCGGGTCCCAGGTGTTTGGCCAGATTTCGCGAAAAAATTTGCCGTCTTTGTAGATGCGGTGCCGCCCCTCACGATGGTGAATCACCGCAAAACGGTCGTCGCCGTATTTCTCGGCGAGGTTTGGCCAGCTTTCGGGCAGTACATGTGCGTGGGTATCGATATTCAGCATGTCGCCATTGTAGTGGCTAGCAGCACGTGGGAGCGGCTTCAGCCGCGATTGCCGCAATTCGTAGCCCACACCCGTTCCAACTACCCAATCCGATCCGGCAGCGCAAATGTGGGAGCGGCATGAGCCGCGATTCCCACAAATCGCAGCGCTCACGCCCAACATCCAAAAATCGCACCTACTTCACATCCGCATAACGCGCCGGCGCCGGATTCAAATGTCCGCAAGCCTTGCATGTACGGTGCGTTAGGGATTGATAGAACGAGTCAAACACTGCCAGAAACTGCACTTCGACGTTGTCGAGATGGAAATACGATTCGAACAGCTTGAAGTTGCAACGGTCGCAGAACCACAGCAGTCCGTCCTGCTCGTGGGCAAGTCGTTTGCGTTCGATCACCAGCCCGATCGATCCGGCCATACGCTGAGGTGAATGCGCAATCCCAGGCGGCAGGTAGAAAATTTCGCCTGCCTTGAGCGGAATATCGCGAGGTTTCCCGTTCTCTTGGACGCGCAGCACCATCTCGCCCTCGAGTTGATAAAAGAACTCTGGACCCTCTTCGCGGTGATAATCGGTACGCTGATTGGGACCGCCAACGATCATGATGATGAATTCGCCATCAACGATGCACTTGTTGCCGACGGGTGGTTTAAGCAGATGACGGTGTTCGTCGATCCAGCGCTGGATGTTGATCGGTGGTGCCAGCATCAAAGATCTCCCGGAAGCGCGGCAATGCATTTCAGCTCGATCGCGATCGGCGTTGGCAGCGAGGTGATTCCAAGTGTTGTGCGGCAGGGCTGGGTCTTTCCGAAATATTCAGCGTAGATGCGGTTGTACGTAGCAAAATCACGCTGCATGTCAGTCAGGAAAACAGTCACGTCAATTAGGTTCTCCCAATGGACACCGCTTGCTTCAAGCACTGCCCGCACATTGGCGAATACCTGATGGCATTGGGCGGCGATGTCATAGCGGGTTAATGTTCCATCGTCAGCGTAGACATTTCCAGGTATCACATTGCTGCCCGGGCTGCGTGGTCCAACGCCGGAGAGGAACAACAGATTGCCGACGCGTCGGGAATGCGGATAGGCCCCAACCGGTGCGGGCGCGGTATCGGTGGTGATGACTTTCATCATGGTGCTCGGCTGCGGCAGTGCCGCGCAATCGCCGCGTGGTAAGCCGGCCACACTTCACTGCTGGTAGTCACGGAAAACCCCAGGTCGTTGATTCTGCCGTCGAGCAGGCTGTACACCCAACTGTGTACCGTCAGCGACTGGCCGCGCGACCATGCGTCCTGCACCACCGTGCTCTGGCATACATTGAGCGTTTGCTCGATCACATTCAGCTCGCATAGCTTGGCGTGGCGCAGAGATGCAGTGTCGATCAATTCCAGCGTCGCTTGATGCTTGTCACGAACGTCGCCGACGTAGCGCAACCAGTTGTCCACCAATCCGTGACGATCGCCGGTCATGGCTGCGTGCACGCCGCCACAGCCATAGTGGCCGACCACAATGATGTGCTCGATCTTCAATATGTCGGTGGCGAATTGAATGACCGAAAGGCAATTCAGATCGCCGTGCGCCACGATGTTGGCAACGTTGCGATGCACGAAAATTTCGCCCGGTGCCAGACCGACGATCTGATTTGCCGGCACGCGGCTGTCGGAACAGCCGATCCACAAATACTTGGGAGACTGTTGTCGGGACAGCTCCTTGAAGAAGTCGGGATTTGCGCTGCGGGTAAGTGTGGCCCAGCGTCGGTTTGCTTCAATCAGATGTTCAAGATTACTCATCGGTACTCACTCAGGATTCGCCAATCTGTACACAGACATTGCGCGACTCGGTGAAGAACCGCATCGCCTCAGCGCCCCCCTCACGGCCGACGCCAGATTCTTTCATTCCGCCAAAAGGGGTCCGCAAATCGCGCTGCATCCAGCAGTTGATCCACACGATACCGGTTTCGATGCGCGCTGCCAGTCGGTGCGCGCGCATCAGGTCGCGCGTCCAGATCTGCGCTGCCAGACCATAGCGGCTTGCATTGGCAATGGACAATGCTTCGGCTTCGTCGTCGAACGGCTGCAGGCTGACGACTGGACCAAAAATCTCCTCCTGGTTGCTGCGACAGTTCGTGTTCAACCCTTCCACGACGGTAGGTTGCACAAACCAACCACCGGCACATCGTCCTTCCAGACCAAGCGCGTTACCACCGCAGAGAACGTGACCTCCATCGGTTTTGGTCTGTTCGATGCAGCTCATAACTTTGGCCCGATGGGCGGACGAGACCAGGGCGCCGATGCGCGTCTCGCTGCATAGCGGATCGCCAACCTTCAGCGACTTGGCGCGAGCCACGAAGGCATCACGGAACTCGGCGTAGTAAGAGCGCTCGATCAGGATGCGCGAACCGCACAGGCAAATCTGGCCGGCATTCTGGAATGACGAGCGCAGCAGCGTTTCGATCAAGGCTTCACGCGGCGCGTCGGCAAACACCACTACCGGATTCTTGCCGCCAAGTTCCAGCGAAATTTTCTTCAATGCCGGACCGCAGTACGCGGCGATTTGCCGTCCGATGGCCGTACTGCCGGTAAAACTGATGGCCTTCACCTGCTCGTGTTCAACCAGCGACTTGCCCGTGCTCGAGCCGTTTCCGTGCACTATGTTGAGCACGCCGTGCGGAAATCCAATGCGTAGCAGGATGGCGCAGAGTCGCTGCGCCGTCAGCGGCGTCACCTCGGAGGGTTTGGCCACCACCGTGTTGCCTGCAGCCAAAGCCGGTGCAATTTTCCAGGTCAGCAGCAAGAGCGGAAGGTTCCACGGCGAGATGCAGCCGACCACGCCCAGCGGTTGGCGTAGTGTGTAGTTGAGCATATGCGAATCATGGTGCGATTCGCTGGCGAACTGGGTGGCCGCGGCAGCGAAGAAGCGAAAGTTGCTGACCGCACGCGGAATTTCGATATCACGCGTTTGCCACAGCGGCTTGCCGGTGTCCAAGGTCTCGGCATTGGCGAGGGCATCGAGCTCCGCTTCCATGGCATCTGCGAGGCGAAGCAACCAACGCGCGCGCGCTTCGTGCGTCAGGCCCGACCATGCCGGAAAGGCGGCTCGCGCCGCGCACACAGCGGCGTCGATATCGCTGGCGCCACTATCAGCAACGCGGGCGTAGCGTTGCCCAGTCGCTGGTTCAAACACATCCAGATAGCAATCGGTATCGGGCTTGCGCCAGGTGCCATCAATGAAATTGAGCAGGGACTCGGTCATGCCTGAACTTTATCCCGAGTCGCGCGGCGAGGGTAGCAGCGTCAAGCGTGGGAGCGGCTGACCCGCTCCGCAGTAGCGAGCCAGCCGCCAAGGGCCTACAAGGAAAGCGTTCGCCCGCCATCCACCGGCAGGTTGATTCCATTGACGTACGCTGCAGCCGGTGAGCACAGAAAGGCGATCGCCGCGGCGATTTCCTCTGGCTCGGCGAAGCGTGCGGCGGGCACTGACGCCAACATACTCTTGACGATCGCTTCTTCGGTAAGACCGGTGGCGGCGATGCGCTCCTGGATAATCTGATCCAGACGCTGCGTGCGCGTGAAGCCAGGCAACACGTTGTTGACGGTGATGGCAAAACCGCCAAGTTCCCCCGCCAGAGTCTTGGCCCAGGAGGCCACTGCTCCACGAATCGTATTGGAGACCCCGAGGTTGCGCAGCGGCTCTTTCACCGAGGTTGAGATCACATTGACGATGCGCCCGAAACCCGCCTCGCGCATACCTGGGAGGACGGCCTGCACCAGTAAGTGATTGGCGACGAGATGTCGGTTGAATGTTTCGAGAAATTGTTCAGCAGTTGCGGATTGGATCGAGCCCGGAGCCGGCCCCGCGGTGTTGTTGATCAGGATCTGAAACGAACGCGAGTCGGCTGCTGCCGATACCTGCGCGATCAGCGTCGCATGATCGGCTACATCCGCGCTGATCCAGCCGTGTTGTTGGCTGGAAAGGACACGTGGTAAAGCCGCCATGGTTGCTTCCAGCGCATCGCGACCACGCGCCAGCAAGGTGACGTCAGCGCCCCGCTGAGCCAGCGCCAACGCTGCGGCGCGACCTATTCCCTGTGACGCGCCGCAGACCAGCGCATGGCGGCCTTCCAGATCAGTGCTCATCGACTAGTCCTCTCGTTCATGCTTGCGGTCCAAGCGATGCTGCATCAGTTCCGCTATGGCGACGGCGTTCTCGTCGCCGCGCGCCATCAAACCCTGGATCGCTCCGCGCACATTGGCCTCGGGGTGATTCTGGTTGAGCTTGAATTTCAGCTCCACGCGCAGCACATCGAGGCGAAAGCCAACGATTCCGCCCAAACTGCGCGACTCGCCCGGAGCGGAGCCGGGAAAGCGCCAATCACTGCCAACCGCTGATTCGTAGCGATCCGCCAGTGTCGATACCAGTATCTGCAAGGCGGACGTGTCGTTGAAGGTCTCAACCGACCCGTAGAGATGCGCGGTGGCGTAATTCCAAGTTGGCACCTGCACTGATGGATCCGCATACCAGCTCGGCGAAATATGTGCGTGTGGCCCGTGTACGATCATCAGTACGTTCTGACCGGCAATGTTTCGCCACTGTGGATTGGCTTTTGCCCAATGCCCCTGGACGTGGATGCGGTCATTGTCGCGTCGATACAACACGGGCAGGTGGCTGGCAAACGGCGCCCCATCGACCGTGGAAATCAGCGTGACGAACGCATCGCGTTCGATCAGGGTGTCGAGCGCGGCAAGGTCGGATTCGGCGAAGTGGCGCGGCGTGTACATGGACAATTCTCTGCTTCAAGAGCGCGCTGTGATCAGATGCTGCAGGCAATCAAATGCTATAGCTGCCCGGATCGCGATTTGCATCGATGCGCTCGATCAGCAGCGGTACCAGGTCCTCATCACTGTCGCTATCGGCCTCGGGTGGAATCAAATCTTCCAGCAATTTATCGAAGGGCAGAGCATCGTCG